>CAZWUP010000041.1:0-16060 GCA_964637045.1 uncultured Porticoccaceae bacterium
AGGCCCTTCTCGGTCATGGCGAACACCCCCAGCTCATTGACCGCGCCAAAGCGGTTCTTGCTGCTGCGCAGGGTGCGGAAGTGGCTGTCCCCGGAGCCCTCCAGCATCAGCGAACAGTCGATCATATGCTCCAGCACCTTGGGGCCGGCCAGGCTGCCGTCCTTGGTGACATGGCCCACCAGCAGCAGCACCGTATTGGTCTGCTTGGCGTGGCGAATCAGCAGCGCGGCGCTCTCCCGCACCTGGGACACACTGCCGGGGGCGGAGGCGATATCATCGATGCTCATCACCTGGATGGAGTCCACCACCAGGATTGCCGGTTTCATCACCTCGGCAGTGGCGCACAGGGTCTCGACCCGGGTCTCCGCCATCACCTGCACCTGGTCGCTGGGCAGCCCCAGGCGCTGGGCGCGCATGGCCACCTGCTGGGGTGACTCCTCGCCGGTGACATAGAGGGTCTTGCGGTGCCTGGCCAGCTCACACAGGGTTTGCAGCAGCAGGGTGCTTTTGCCGGCGCCGGGCTCGCCGCCGATAAGGATACAGGAGCCGGGCACCAGGCCGCCCCCCAGCACCAGATCAAACTCATGGGTGCCGGTGGAAATCCTGGGGATCTCGTCCACCGCGATATCCGCCAGAGTCTTGACCGAGCCGTCGGCGGCACCGGAGAAACCACCCCCGCGGCGAGCGGCGGACGGCGACTTGGCCGCCCCCAGGCGCACCTCCACCAGGGTGTTCCAGGCGCCGCACTCACTGCACTGGCCCTGCCACTTGCCGTAGTCGGCCCCGCAGTCATTGCAGACAAAAGCGGAAGGGGATTTTTTGGCCATGGGGCAGGCTCCTGGGTGGCAGTGGTGCAGGTGCTGGCCATCAGCGCGACAGCCTGAACAGCGGATATTTTGTGCCCCCAGTATAACCCCTGGGCACCGATATTCACGCCTGACCAGGGGCAGCGGATCAGCTACACTAACTGCAGCGCCAGTCCAGCGCCAAATCAAGCAGTACGACAACGGATTCCGCCATGATAACTGCCGACCTGGGCCAGATCAGACGCCACAGCCTCCGCAACCCCCTGTGGTCCTATCTGTTGTGGGGGCTGTTGCTGGTGATCTTTGCCGCGGAAACCCTCACCCACCTGGGCTTTGCCCACGGCGCCCTGTACCCGCCACTGATTGTCCTGGCGGTACTCAGCCAAAGCGAGCGCACAGTGGTCAGCCTGGCCACCGCCGCCGTATTCTTCACCTGCCTGGGGCTGCTTATTTCACCGCCTGCGCCAGCGGGTTTCAGTATTATCTATGTCCTGCTGAACCGGCTGTTCGCCATTGTCGGCATCACCATCAGCACCTGGCTGGCGGTGGTGGGCCTGAGGTACCTGGAACGCCTCCGCGAGCTCAACCGCCACCTCGACAATGCCCGCGACGAGCTGGAGCGCAGCACGCGGCTGCTGCGCATCGCCTGTGACGTCAGCCTGGTGGGTGGCTGGTCCCTGGATGTGGCCCGCGACAAACTCAGCTGGTCGGGAGCCTCCGCCGTGGTTCACGGCCTGGGCGGCGACGAGGACTACTCTCCCGCTGAGGTATTGCGCCTGTTCAGGCCCGAGGACCAGGATATTCTGCGCCGCCATATCCGCACCTGCATCACCGAAGGCAAACCCTTTGAGGGGGAGTTTCAGGTGGTTCGCGACAACGGTCACCAGCCCTGGCTGCGCATCAGCGGCGAGCCGGTGCACGAAGGGGCGCGGGTTATCCGGGTCCAGGGCGCCCTCCAGGACATCACCTCCTGGCGCCACACCGAGCAGTCCCTGGCCACCAGTGAACAGCGCTTCCGCCAGATGACCGACGCCATGCCGATGATTGTGTGGATGGCCGATGTCGACGGCACCGTGATTTTCTACAACCAGGTGTTTTACGATTACACCGGGTTCCCCTGCAATCAGCCGCCCCTGGCCCCCCAGTACGCCGAAATCCTCATTCACCCGGAGGACCGCGAGCGGATCTGGCGCAGCTGGGCCGACACCCTCACCCATGGCGGACACCACTACGCCATCGAAGTGCGCCTGCGGCACCGGGACGGCGGCTACCGCTGGCACCTGAGCCGCGCCGAGCTGAGCCTCGACGAGGGTGGCCAACCCCTGCGCTGGTACGGATCCATGGTGGACATCGACGACGAGCGGCGGCGCAGCCAGGCGTTCGAACAGCTCGCCCAGCGCCTCAACACAACCCTCGAAAGCATCACCGACGGCTTTTTGATGGTGGATACCGCGTGGCGCTTCACCTTTGTCAATCAACAGGGCGAGCGCATTCTGCAGAAAACCCGGGACCAGCTCCTCGGCACCCTGATGTGGGATGCCTTCCCGGAGGTGGCGGGCAGTGAATTCGAGCGCCAGTACCAGCGTGCGGTCCAGGACCGGGTGTCGGTGAAATTCGAGGCCTACTACCCGCCCCTCGACCTGTGGGCGGATGTCCACGCCTACCCTTCGGACGAGGGGCTGGCCATTTACTTCCAGGACGTCAGCCAGCGCCACAAGCTGGAGGAGCAGCTGCGCCAATCCCAGCGCCTGGAGGCGGTGGGCCAGCTCACCGGCGGCATGGCCCACGACTTCAACAACCTGCTGACGGTGATTATCGGCAATGGTGAAGTGCTCCGCGAGGCCCTGGCCCCCGACAGCACCCTCAAGCCCCTGGTGGACATGGTGGTGACGGCAGCGGAGCGGGGCGCGGCGTTGACCCACAGCTTGCTGGCCTTTGCCCGCCGCCAGCCCCTGGAGCCCCAACAGGTGGATGTCAATCGCCTGGTCAGCGGCCTCGACGGCCTGTTGCGCCGGACCCTGGGTGCGGATATCGATATCGAATGGGTACGGGCCCCCGGTCTGTGGCCCGCCCTGGTGGACCCGGCGCAACTGGAGAGCGCCCTGCTCAACCTGGCACTCAACGCCAGGGATGCCATGCCCGGCGGCGGCAGTCTCACCATCGAAACCGCCAATATCCGCATCAGCGATGACTATGCCCGTCAGCATCAGGAACTGAAGCCGGGGCAATACGTCCAGGTGGCGGTGTCGGATACCGGCCAGGGTATCCCCAGGGATCAGCTGGCGCGGGTTTTTGAGCCCTTTTATACCACCAAGGATCTGGGCAAGGGCACCGGCCTTGGCCTGTCCATGGTGTTCGGGTTTGTCAAGCAGTCCGGCGGGCAGATCAATATCTACTCCGAACCGGGGGAGGGCACCACCGTCAAACTGTACCTGCCCAGGGCAACGGATACTGCCTCCAGCCTGGTGGAACCCCAGACACCGGCCGCCAAAGGCAATCGGCAGGGAGCCACCATCCTGTTGGTGGAGGACGACGACCTGGTGCGCCAGTTCGCCGCAACCCAACTGCGGGCCGAGGGCTACGCCGTGCTGGAGGCCGCCAGCGGCCCGGCTGCCCTGGCCCTGATGGAGAGCCGGCCGGGGGTCGACCTGCTGTTTACCGATGTGGTGATGCCCGGCGGCATGAGCGGCCGCGACCTGGCGGAGCAGCTGGCGGCCTCGCGGCCGGAGCTGAAGGTGCTGTACACCTCGGGCTACACCGAGAACGCCATCGTCCACCACGGCCGCCTGGACCAGGGCACCTGCCTGCTGGGCAAGCCCTACCGGCGGGCTGAGTTGCTGACCAAGGTTCGCGAACTGCTGGACGGCTGAGGCACTAGGGCTGCAACCCGGTTTCAGTCGCCGCCGGAAGAGTAGTTCAGCAGCCAGCCGGGGATGGCCGCCGCCGCCATGGGCCGGGCGATGTGGTAACCCTGGGCCAGGTCGCAGCTCTCGTCCCGCAGAAACTCCAGGGTTCCGCCGTCCTCAACACCCTCGGCAGTGACCTTGAGCCCCAGGCTCTGACCCAGGTCGATAATGGAGCTGGTGATGGTGCGCGACTCCCGCGAGCTCATGGCGCGAATCACAAAGGATTTGTCCACCTTGATCTCGGAGAAGGGCAGCCTCACCAACTGCACCATGGACGAGAACCCGGTGCCGAAGTCGTCGATGGACAGCTGAAACCCCTTCATCCGCAACCGGGTCAACAGATCGAGGGAGGCCACCGGGTCCTCCATGGCACTGGTTTCGGTGACCTCGAAAATCAACCGTTCGGTGTCCACCCCATAGCCCTGGCAGAGGGCGGCCAGGCGATCCGCCAGACCCGCCTCCTGGAGGCCCTTGGCGGACAGGTTGACGGACAGGGTGCTGGCCCCCAGGTTCATGGCCTGCAGTGCGGGACATTGCCGCAGCTGCGGGTTGTTGTGGAAATCGGTAAACCACGCCAGCGCCTGCTCCAGCACTTCGTCGGTAAGGGGTCCGATCAGGCCTGATTCCTCGGCAAAAGGGATAAAGCGGTCCGGCATGATCAACCCGTGGCGGGGATGGCGCCAGCGCACCAGGGCTTCGAATCCCGCCACCCGACCGCTGGCACACTCCACTTTGGGTTGATAGTCCAGCGCGAGATGGCCGGACTGGATGGCCGCCGTCAGTTCCTCGGCGGTCACCTCGAACTGGCTGTCGCCCCCGGCTCGCCGCACGCCGCCGGTGCTCGGCTCTTCGGTGTTCAGCAGGCGAAGCAGGTTGGCCGGGCGGAAGGGCTTGGCCAGCACGCCGAGGAAGTTGAGGCCGTGCTCGGCGGCGGAGCGGGCGGCGGCGTCCAGCACCCTGCTGCCGACACCACTGGTGATGATGATGCGCGCACTGCAGCCGTTGCGCGCCAGCTCGGCGATGACTTCGACCCCATCCATGCGGGGCATCACCAGATCGAGGGCGATATGGGTGGGCTGCCACTCCTGGACCAGATGAAAAAACCGGTCCGGTTCCTCCTGGACACTGACGTCAAAACCCGCGGTGGAGGCAATCAGGCCGATGGTTTGACCAACACCCGGATCGTCGTCCAGGATCAACAGGCGCTTAGTGTTCATTGTCGGATCCATTCCCTGCCTAGTACTCGCCCTCCCAGCGCCTTGGTACCGGAAAGGAGGCCCACTCGTCGGGCCAGAAAAACGCCACTCCTGCAAGTTGCATCCAACGACTTGGGCGGCCTTCACTCCCGGCACCGGCGGTGGACGGGCTACCCAGCAGTTGCACAGCCGCTGCCGGGGCAGCGCACAACAGGTTAACGATGTCCAGTCTAACCCCGGATGGCGCTTTCTGCTACATTAGCCGCATGTCTTTGATGCCGGAAAAATCCCTCAGTGTTTCGCCCCAGCTGGCCGCCACCCTCGGACTCGAGGAGGCCCTGCTCTACCAGTTGTTGGGGGAATTTCGTCACTTTGCCCCCCCGGGCCAGGAGTGGCTCAGTGTGGACGCCAGTCAGTTGAGCGCCATGGTGCCGTTCTGGCAGGTGGCCGACCTGCGGCGGATCCTCGCCAACCTTCAGGACAAGGGGGTCATCGCCCTGGGCTCAGGGCCCTTTGGCAGCGAGCCCCGGTTGCGGGTTGCCTTTGGCGGCGCGCCGGCCCAGCCCGCAGCCCCCGGGCCGACACCCCTCAGACGGCCTACCCGGGTGCTCGACACCAGCTGGCAACCGGCCCGGGATATCACCGCGCAGCTCAACCAGTACGGGATTCCCCGGGATTTTATCGACCACCAGATCGCCGAGTTCGTCACCTACTGGTCGGAGCGGGGTGACCCCAGGCACAGCTGGAATGCCAAGTTCCTCAAGCATGTGCTGCGCCAGTGGCGGGAGGACGAGGTGCGCACCGTCAAACGCAACAGGGAGACCGCCATGGTCTCCGGCTGGCAGCCGTCGCCGGACGCTGTCGACCTGCTGAACCGCCAGGCGGGTATCAATCGCAACTTTATCGAGGACGCCATCCCCGAGTTCATTCTCTACTGGCGGGAGCGGGGGGATCACCGCAGCACCTGGAATACCGACTTTGTCCGCCATGTCAAAACCCAGTGGGCCCGCTACACCGCCACCCTGGAACACGACAGCGAACCCAAGGCCATCACCCGGGACTGGCGGCCCAGCGAAGACCTCTTCGAAGTGCTGCAACTGGCCAATATCCCCCGCCCCTTTGCCGAACAGCAGGTGCCGGAGTTTGTGCTCTACTGGCGGGACAGCGGGCAGATTCACAACTCCTGGAACACCAGGTTCCTCCAACATGTCAAGCGCCAGTGGGCACGCCGGGGCGCGGAAGGTGAAATGAGCCATGAAAAACGTCAAGGATCTGCTGAAACAGTCCGCACAAGAGATCGCAGCCTCGTCGAAGACCTCACCGACAGAAGCTGGGCGAACTGACGCGGGGCGCAACGAGGCCGCACTGATCGACACCATCAACCAGGTATTCAGCCTGTTTCGCATCAACTACCACAACCAGTTCCACGCCGCCTTTGGCGATACCGTGCTGCTCAACCAGGCCAAGCGGCTGTGGAAGGACGCCCTTCAGGACTACAGCCCCCAACATATCCTCAAGGCGGCCAAGGCGGTGATCGAACAGTCGGACTATCTGCCCACCCTGCAAAAGATGCTCAGCGCCTGCGACGACTGCCTGGGGGACTACGGCTTGCCGGACGTGCGCCAGGCCTACCTGGAGGCCGCCAACGCCCCCAGCCCCAAGAATGCCCAGGACTGGTCCCACCCCATTGTCTATCTGGCGGGCAAGACCCTGGGCTGGTACGCCATGAGCCATGCGCCGGAGAACGTCAGCTACCCGGCCTTTGCCAAGGCCTACCGGGATCTGGCCCGCCGGCTGCTGGCGGGGGAGGTGTTCGAGATCGATGCGCCGCCGCAACTCAGCCACCAGCCGGGCAAGAAGGCCGACCTGGCCGCCATCGAAAAGGAACTGCAAGAGCTGCACCGCTTGCTGAGTGACTAAGCCGGTGGCTGGTGGCAGCCGTGGCCGGGGCTTGGACCTGGCTCGCCGCCGGCACCAGCCCCCGGGGGCGGGAGGTCAGCAGCCCTTGGCCCAGCACTGCTCGTCGGCGCCGACACCGCCACTGTTGTCCCTGTCCCAGCGCTTGCCGCCACTGTTAGTGTACTCCAGGTAACCATCCCCGGCCTGCCCGTTCTTGGGGGTGGCGCGCAGCACAAAGGCGGTGGCGGTAACGGTGTGGAGGGCGATGTCGTAGAACTTGGGGGCCCCGTCCACGGGGGACTCGGTGAGGGCCACGGGCAGCGCCACCGAGGTACCGCCGGGGCCGCTGTCGTAGCGCAGATTGTCCGAGTAGTGGCGCTCCATAAATTGTGCCGCCTGGAGCAGCACCCCCTGGGCGTCGGCCCGCCGGCTGGCCCGCAGGTGCTCCTGGTAGGACGGGTAGGCAATGGTGGCGAGAATGGCCACCACCACCACCGCGATCATCATCTCCAACAGGGTGAAGCCCCGCTGTTTGCAGCGTCTGGCGGCCACGGTCCTAGCGCCCCATCAGGGTGATGGCGATCGCCAGCGGGGTACCCCTGGTCTCGCTTCCGGGGGCGAGGTAGACAATCACCTCGTCCCCTTTTTGGATGTCCCCCAACGCCACCCGCCCCCCCGCCGCGGCGGCGATGGCGGTATCCCCGGTCACCAGGAACAGGCGGTCCCGGGCCACCAGCTCACCCCGGGGGATGGACACCAAATCCACTGTCACCGGCCCGGTGTTCAGCCAGCGCTCGTCGATGGCCTGGGCGCGACCTGGGGAACTCCAGCAGAGGGCGGGCAACAGCACCGTCAGCAGGATCGGCAGACTCGTCCTCAAGCCCCCTGCAGTGGCGAGCCGGCGCCCCGATACCGACCGCTTTGTGCGCCGCGAACCACCCCACGCAAGTGCCATTGCCATTGGATTTTTCCTGTTCATGCCATTCATCTCACCTGCCGCCACGGGGTGCGGCGGTTCAGCCTGGTATTTTCGTCAAGCTTTCGCGCCTGACCGTCGGAACTGGTATAGAACTTGATCTCGGTCCTGCCGTCACCGTTGTTGATGATGGAGGGCTCGGAGTTGACCCCCTCGTCGGCATTTCTGATACCCGAGGCGTCCACCCCGTCGATCTGGTCGTCGGCGTTGAAGGAGCGGTCCCGGTTGAAGTCGAAGACGGTGAAATTCAACCGCGCGCCGTCCAGGGGGTCGACTTCCATCAACCAGCTGGAGCCACCGGCTTCACAGGGGTCGTCGGAGGGGGTCACCGTGGGGAAGATCAGCCGGCCACTGCGCACGAACGAGCGCTGAAAGACCCGCTCTCCCGGCTCCGGCAAATCCATATACCAACCGATTTTTTCCACATCCTCCTGGGGGTTGCGGCCGTCGTCCCAGGTGATCCCGTGGTTGCTCACTATCCGCGCGTCATAGGGCCCGGGTGCGCTCACGGTGGTGATGGTCTGCTCCAGGAGCCGGGCGCGACCGGAGCCGGCAGGCTCATCGAGTCGGTCCCAGATCCCGTAATAGGACTGGACATCGCGGTTGGTGATGTCGCCAAGACCCAGGTACTGGCCGGTGCCGAACAGCACCATGGCGCCCCCCATGGGATGATCCGCCACCACCGGCGGCGAGGTGATGGGCTGGCGCACGCCGCCCCTGACCGCCGTGTAGAAGGGCTGGGGGTTGCCGCCACTGCCGTAGGCGCTCCGCCACTGAGCCGGGTTGGCGGAGGACAGGTCGAAGGCCCAGACGTTGCCGAACAGGTCGGTGGCGTAGAGCCGGTCGGTGATAAAGTCCTCGTCCTCCACATCGGCGGGGAACACCCCCAGGATGCCGTTGGGGCGACTCAGCCCCAGGGGGTCGGCGGCGCTGCCGACCCCGGTATCCAGCTTGCGAATCAGGGCGCCGGTGTGGATATCGACAATAAAGACCACGCCATTGCCCGTGGCGCTGCGGTGTTGGTCATTGGCGGTGGCGTTGACGCCGTTGCCGAAAACCGCGGCCCAGCGGCCGTTCTTCAGGCGCACAATGGCCGGCTTGGCGTAGCTGTAGCCCAGGTCGGGGTCGTCCCCATCGGTGAACTCCCACAGCGGCAGAGCGCCGGCGCCGGCTTCGCTGATGGACGCCGGGTTGGTGATGTTCAGGGCGAAATAGCCCTGGCCACCGAGTCCCAAGCCACTCACCAGCACCGTGTGCCAGGCGCCGTTGAAGTACACATCATTCTCACTGGCGGGGCCATCGACATAGTTGGTGTGCTGGTAGGCGGGATCGGCGAGGCGCCACAGCTTGCCGAACAGCTGCCCCGGCACATAGGCGAACAGCTCGTGGCCGTCACTGGCGCGGAAGGCGTGGAGCATGCCATCGTTGGCGCCGATGTAGACCACCGGCTCCCGCTCCCTGTTGGCCGCCCGGAACTCGCCGTAGCTCGCCAGCTCGGCAATGGCGGCACCGGCCCCGGGATAAAACCTGTTGGGGGCACCCACAAACAGGGGCGGGGAGGCGATGGTGTCCCCCAGGATGCTCTGGCGATTGCGGAAGGTTCCGCCCCGGGAGGCCTCCATACTGCGGGCGCCGCGGAGGAAATTCAGCACCTCCTCGCCGTAGGGATCTTCCCGCGGGGCAACGGGGCCGGTGCCGTCGGGGTCGGACAGCAGTGCCCGCTGCGCCGCACTCAGGGACCCCCAGCGCAACGGCACCCCGTCCCCGGTTGCCGAGTTCAGGGTGACGATCGCCCGGTCCCCGGGACTGCGGGCGGCGCCAGCGCCACCGGTGGCGGCACAGGGGCCGCCGGTCAATTTGCAGCCGGCGTCCCAGAGCACCGGACACAGCTCCCCCGCCGGCACCGCGCCGCAGCTGCTGCCGTCGGAGATGGGCCTGGCGAGGACATGGCCGGTCCAGCCGTTGGTTTCGAAGCGGGAGAAATAAATGCTGGACTCGGAAGAGACAGTCCCGGAATTCAGGGCCACCGGGGCGTAGGAGCCGGTAGTCTCGGTGATCCTGTTGATGACGTCGTTGAAGGCGTCCACCAGGCCCTGGCTGTTGTTGGCGGACAGGTACTGGCCCCGCGAATTGATGGCCGCGTGCCACAGATCGTCGATCTCATTGGCGGGCCACGACAGGGCGCCACTCACCAGGTCGTCGTAGTCTTCGGGGTAGTCCCGCCCGCCCTGGACCCCAAGGCCGATGGTGTAGGTCACCATGTGCTGCCAGTGGGCGGGATTGTTGCGCGGATTCCAGAAAATGTCCCCCTCGTCCACACCGCCGCTGCCGTCGATATCGGTGGAGGTGTCCCTGATGGACGTCGGCACATTGTTTGTCAGCCCGGGGCGCAGGTCCGTGACCCAGTAGTGAAAGGTGTGGTCGGCCAGGTAGGAGTCATTGGTGTCCCGGTAGGGCGGCCTGGGGCTGTAGCTGGTGATGGAAAATTCGCCACCCCCGGGCAGACTGTGGCTCTGGTTGTCCCTGTTACCGGAAATCGCCACCTCGCCGTTCCAGTAGCCGTCGGTCATCAGGATATGGAAGTTCTGCCGACAGGAGAGGATTTCAGAGGCCGAACTGCCGGGATTTTGCCGGTATGGGGCGTCGCTGGAGAAGTACTCGCCGGCCCGCTGGGTGGCCAGCCGCAGGGGCGTGCCGCCACTGGCGGGCATGGCGAACAGCCAGCTGTAGAACTGGGCGCGGTTGGCCTCCGAGAACAATCTGACGCCGGTCAGGCTGGTGTTGTTGATGCGCTGATACCCCACCCGAACCTCGTTGCTCAGATTGGCGAAACTCATGCTCGCCGCCGCCTTGGCCAGGTAGCTGCGCTTGCGATAGTAGGAGTACCAGTTGGCGAAATTGGTGTGGCCATCCACCCCCGGGGGTGCCGTGGTCGCGGACACCACAACCTTGTCGTAGCAATCGTCATCGCTCACCGAGCCATTGCAGCGGGCGTTGCTGGGGTCGAAGCGGTAAAAGTACGCGGCCTGGGGCTCGCCGATATATTCTGGGCCATAGAAGGAACCGTTCCAGGTATCGCGGAAATCGCAGTTGTTCCCCAGGTCCCAGGTGGGCCGGAAGCTGGTGGCCAGATTGACGCGGCAGGTACCCGCCTTGTTGTAACCATCGCTCCAGGCGTTGGTGAATGACGCATTGCCGAGGGAGGCGCCGCTGGCGTCCGTCGGCGGCCGGTAGGTGACTGCCGGGTCGTAGTAGATGGTGTTGACCGTCGACGACAATACCTGGACCCGATCGTAGAGGCTGACAATAGTATCGGGCATGTTCGATTGGGCCATGCTCCCGGAGTCATCCATGGTCAGCAGGATATTGGGCTGGGCGCCCTGGACGACAAACAGGGGCGCATCGGCCAGCTCGTGCTCCGCGGCACCGGCGCCGGGGGCGGCAATGACTCCGGCGAGAAGGACTGCCGCCGCGCCACGGGGCACCGGGCTGCGCCACCGCCGCCGGACACCTACCCCCAAGCCGGACCCGAGGCTGGACAATGACAGGGCCACCCCTGCCCGGGTGCCGACGTCTCCCCCGCTCTTCCCTGGTGTTCGATTCCTCACTGGGTTCCCTCTTGCGTCTGCGAATGCTAGTGAAAGCGTTTGGCCACCACCTTCTGTACCGTGGCCCGGGCGCCACTGCCACTGCCGTAGCCGTGACCGGAGACACTGTAGTAGAAGGTGATATTGCCCGCCGAGGCGTTCTCCGGGCTGAGGTCGTCCCGCACCCAGCCGATGTTCTCCACCAGGTACCTTGGCGGCCCGTAACTGGTGGCAAAGGGCGCCCCGGAGGCCCCGGTCTGGGTGCCGTAGACCACCCCTTCCCCCCAGTCGTAACCCGGGTCATAGAGGTTGGCCAGCATGGTGCCCTGAGCCCAGATACCAGCGTCCCCCGTACCACTGCCCTCCGGCGGGTTAGCCGTCGCCAGCTTGAACAGCCAGCTGGCGCCGTCGAGCGCACCCGCCTCGGCGGCCTGGGCGGCCCGTTCCAGCTCCCACTGGTTGCTGGCGACCTTTTCCGACAGCAGGGCGGACTGGGCCGCCATATAGGCGCCAATACCTATCAGCAACAGGAAGATCACCGCGACGAACAGGATCACGCCCTGTTGGCTCCGGGGGGGTATGGGGGGGTGTGGTTTCACGGCACATTATTCCTCAGGTTGACAAATCCCCAGTGGGCGCGGCGAATCCTGTGGTCCGCCTGCGACCCGCCATTGACCTCCCGGCCGTCAAAATCCAGCGCCACTGGCGCCGTCGCCAGGGGAGCCTCGCTGGCGAACAGCAGCCCGGCGGATAGGCCGACCGGGATGCCGTCCGCGTCCGCCACCGCGGCCAGTGCCAGCCCCTCCACCCGGCGGGACAGCAGCACCGGGGCGGCGCCCCCCTGCTGGCGGTACAGGCCGCCGACACCGCCGCGACTGGCCACGAAGTAGTTCACCTCAACAAGCCCGAAGACCTGGGTGTTGGCCCGGTATTTTTTGCTCAGCCGATTGTCGGTGTTGTTGCTGTTGGCGTGGGCGATGGTGACGGTGCCGCTGCCGCTGGACACCGAGGTGGCCCTGAAGATGTCGCTCTTCTGGCAGTCGGTGATCAACACCAGGTCGTCGGCGGCAAGGCCGCCGGGATTGCCGGCAACCTGGATGTTGGCGTTCTCGGAGGCCATGTTGCCGGTCAGATAGGTGCCGGCCCCGGCGTAGCGCACCCGCAGGACATCGGTGCCCGGCCCATGGCTGAATCCCGCGGGGGGCGACCAGCCCGAGCCCTGGTGGTGGACCGTCAGGGTGTCGGCGGGGCCGGCAAAACCCGCGAAGTCCTCGGCGATGATCCGCGGCGAGTACTCATCGAGGCTGCGGCAGCCGGCAAAGCCGCTGCCCCTGACATCGAAAGTGATCAGCGACAGAATCATGCTCGCCTCGTCCTGTATCGACGACGCCTCGGCCTGATAGCGGACAATGCCGCTGCCGGAGCTGTACAGTTGCACCAGCATCAACAGCAGCACACCCTGGAGGGCGAGGGCCACCAGCAGCTCCACCAGGGTGAGCCCGCGCTGGCGGGGGACCGCGCCGCTCACTGCACCAGGGCCCGCAGGATCAGCTCCCGGTTGCTACCGCCAGTGTCGACGCGACTGTCATCCCAGCGGATGCCAACCACACAAATAGTCGGGTTCCCCGAACAGGATACCGAGCCGCTGCCCCCGGGCAGGGCGGCGGCGACCCGCTGTTGCCAGCTGCCGAGATCGGCCCCGGCCCGGGTCTCGGCGCCGGCGACCGAACCGCCGTGGGCGATGTCATAGGCACCGCTCCCAGCTTCGGCCAGGTTGCTGCGCATGCGTTCGACGATATGGGAGGCGAGGACCGACGCCTGGTTCTGATAGGCAGCGCTGTCGGTATGTTTCAGGCCAAAGGCCAGCAACTCCATATAGGCGATGATGCCGAAGGTGACCACCAGAATCGCAATCAGGGTTTCCAGCATGCCAACCCCCCGCTGCCCCCTGGGGGTGTCTCTTGGAGGTGACAAGGTGATTCCGTCCATGGTCATCCCAAACAGCTGGTGTGGTGGGTTGCGACCGCCCCGGCGGTGTTCACCGAGACCTGGATGGCGACGTCGGAGCGGCAGTCGGCGGCGCTGATCAGCACCGCGAAACTGTCGCTGAGGGGATCCAGGGCACCCAGGGCGGTGAAGGCGAGATAGCCATTGGCGAGTTGGTGGGTGGCTGCGGTGGCAACCGCCAGTCGTGGGGGGGCTGATTCCCCCTGGAACAGGGGTTCCTCGGCGGCGAAACTGTTGTCCCGGTCGGTGTCGGCGACAACCCGCCACCCCCGGCCCCAGTCCGCCGGGTCCACCGCCACCACCCGCACCGGGGCGGAGCGCTTGATGGCCTCGCTCCTGGCGAAGCGCAGACCCTTGGCGAGCTGGCCCGCCTGGGCCGCAACGCTGTTGCGGAGGATCAATTCCTGAAAGGAGGGCGCGGCGATGGCGGCCAGGATGCCAGCAATGGCAATGACCACCATGAGTTCGAGTAGGGTGAAGCCTGAAGAGATGACGGGTGCTTTGTGTCTGATCATATCCATATGGTGTAGCCGCATTCCATTGGCCGGCGTCCTTGACGCGGCGGGGTACTTCCTGAACCCTGCGCCGACTCTACACAACTTTGCCGACAACCACAACAGTGCTCTGTTGCTCCCTACACTGCCCCGGCCCGGCTGACAGGGGCCGCAAGGGGGTATAGAATGGCCGCCTCCCGCCACCCTTGCGCCTTTCCGGTAACCCCTATGCCCCGCCTGCTGATGATTCTGCTGGGCACCCTGCTGACCACCTCCTGCGCACCGGTCGACTACCAGCGCCTGCAGGCCACTGCCCTGGAGAACGCCAGGGCCAGGCTGCAACAGACCCTGGCCAGACATTTCACCCGGGAATTTGCCAAGGGTATGGACACCTTGATCGGCGCCCTGGCCGCGGAGGGGGGCTTTCTCGACAATCCGCTGGTGAAAATCCTCCTGCCGCCGCCCCTGGGGCTGGTGCTGGCGGTGGGCCAGGCCGTCCACAACAATCCCCAGGAAGCCCTGCTGGAAGTCCTGATCAACAGGGCCGCCGAAGAGGCCATACCCCTGGCTGGTCCGCTGCTGCACGCCACCCTGCAAACCCTGGTGCTGCGGGGAGAGGTGGAGACACTGCTGAGCGGTGATGCCAGCGCCGTCACCGACGCCCTGCGGGCGGAGAGCAGGGAGCAGTTGAAGGAGGCCCTGCTGCCCGCCATCGGCAAGAGTCTGGACAATACCGGGGCGGGCAAGCTCTACGGGGCCCTGGTGGCCTTCAACGCCCAGGTCCACCAGGCGGAGGAGGACCTCGAGGATCTCGGCATCCTGGTGCCGGCCGAGACGGAGGACGAGCCTCCCGGGGTGGCGGCGGCGGAGCTGGACGACTATGTGGCCGAGCGCGCCCTGGACGGCTTGTTCAACCTCCTCGCCGAGAGGGAAAAGAGCATTCGCGCCCAGCTTGACGCCCCGGCAGCCTTCTGAGCTGCCCGCGCCCGGCCCCTGGGCCTATTTGCGAATCAGGCGGTAGAGGAAGAGCAGCACCAGGGCCCCCGCCATGGCGGTGACAATGCTGGCGATGCTCAGGTCATTGACCCCCGAATGCCCCATAAAAGACCCCAGGAAGCCGCCGACAAAGGCGCCGCCGATGCCGATCAGGATGGTGACTATCAGGCCTCCCGGGTCCTTGCCCGGCATTATCCACTTGGCCAGGACACCCGCGATCAGGCCGAGAACAATCCACGACAGTACACCCATGACTCAAACCTCCGCCGGCGCCGGCTGTTGGTGGAAGTGGACGTCCCGCTGGGGAAAGGGAATGGAGATGCCTTCCTGGTCCAGGCGCTTCTTGATGGCCTCGGTGAGATCCCAGTACACACCCCAGTAATCGCCGGTGTTCACCCAGGGCCGAACAATCAGGTTCACACTGCTGTCCGCCAGCTCGGAGACGGCGATGGTGGTTTCGGGGCTGGAGAGCACCCGGGAATCCGCCGCCACCACGTCCCGCAGCACCGCCTTGGCCTTGTCGATATCGTCCCCATAGCTGATACCCACCACCAGATCGACGCGACGGGTGTCATTGGCGGAATAGTTGACGATGTTGTCCGAGGTAATGGCGCCGTTGGGGATGATCACCTGCTTGTTGTCGGGGGTTTTCAGCTCAGTGGTGAAAATCAGAATTTTTTCCACGGTGCCCGCGGTGCCGGCGGCTTCGATATAGTCTCCCGCCCGAAACGGCCGAAACAGCAGGATCAGAAACCCAGCGGCAAAATTGGCCAGGGAGCCCTGCAGGGCCAGGCCGATGGCGAGACCGGCGGCACCGATCACCGCAATCAGGGAGGCGGTCTGGATACCCACCTGGCTGAGGGCGGCGACAATGACAAAGATAAACAGGCCGTAGTACACCAGGCTGCCGATAAAATGCTGCAACGCGGCATCCACCTGCTTCCTGGCCATGGCGGCCTGGGCCAGCTTGCCCACCCACTTGGCCACCACGCGACCGATCACAAAGATCAGCACGGCGACGAGGATCTTGACGCCGTAGACAGTCACGTAGTGAATCAGGGTATTGAGGGTATCTTCCATCTCGGACTCCTTGTTGTTCAGCAAATTGTCGGCTTAGGGTAACCCCTGGAGATGGGGGAGTCCAGGAAGCACCCAGTAGTTTGATGTCTGACGCTTGACGCTTGACGCTTGAC
>CAZWUP010000042.1:0-15868 GCA_964637045.1 uncultured Porticoccaceae bacterium
GGTGTCGACCCACGGCAGGGCGCGGGCGCGCATCAGGTCGTAGGGGGGGGGCGGGGGGTACGGGGGGGGGGGGAAGTTGGCGGCCCGGCCGCGGGCGTCCGCCACCCGCTTTTCCGTCAGTGGGTGGGTGAGCAAAAATTCCGGGGGTCTGCTGCCGGTGTAGCGGATGGAGGCCAGCATGCGCTCGAACATGGCGGGCACGGCGTTGGGGTCGCGGCCGGATTTGTACAGGGTGTTGATGCCGATGCGGTCGGCTTCCTGCTCGTTCTGGCGGCTGTAGCGCAGATTGCTCTCCAGGGCGGCGGCCTGGGTCATGGTCATCGCGGCCATGCCCGCATCGCCGCCCACGGTGGCGGCGAGGATGATCCCCGCCAGCAGGCCGGCCATGGTGCCGTAACCGGTGGTTTTGCGGTTTTCCAGGCCGCGGGCAAAGTGCCGTTGGCTGAGGTGGGCCAGTTCGTGGGCCAGCACCGAGGCAAACTGGTGCTCGTTGTCGGAGTAGCGGAACATGCCGGTGTGGACCCCCACCACGCCCCCGGGCACGGCAAAGGCGTTGAGGGTGGGGTTGTTGATGATCACCAGTTCCAGGCGGTGATCGTTGAGCTCGCTGTGTTCGGCCAGTTCGTAGAGCAGGCTTTCCAGGTAGGTTTGCAGTTCCGGGTCGTCGAGGGTTTTCACCCTGCTGCGGAAGGCCGCCAGCCAGGCGCGGCCCAGCTCGTATTCCTGTTGCGGCGAGATGATCCCCGAGGTGGTGTCCCCCAGCACCGGCAGGTTGAAGTCGTTGGCGCGGCCCGGGGGGCTGGCCACCACCAGCGCCATCAGCGTCACCCGCATTAATGCCTGCACGTAGACTGGAAAAAGACGAAGGATGACGAGTACTCCTGGGTGGCTTTGGCTGCCGGCAAAGTGTAGCGGTTTTTGCCGGTGGATGGCACAGGCCGGGTTCGGCCACGGGGTGCTGGCCTTCGACAGCGGTGGGGGCGCGGCGTTCCCCGGCGCCCCGGGAGGGGGAATCGGCGATGGTGGTTGCTGGCGCCGACGGGATTGCGTAATCTCAGCGGTCCTTATCACTGATCGGCAACGTATGCTCAAAGTTCTCGGCGAATGGGTGGACCGCTACCTGGGGGATGAAGAGGCGGTACTGCTCACCATTCTGATGGTGCTGACCCTGGTGTTGTTGGTGTACCTGGGCCAGGTGCTGGCGCCTTTTTTTGCCGCCCTGATCATCGCCTTTCTGCTCCAGGGCGGCGTCACCCGGCTGCAGCGCCTGAAGGTGCCGAGGTTTTTGGCGGTGGTGATAATGTTCGCGGTCTTTATCGGCCTGGTGGTGGTGGCCCTGGTGGGCCTGGTGCCCATTATCATTCAGCAGTCCACCAACCTGGTGGCCCAGATTCCGGGGATGGTCAAGCAGCTGCAGAGCTCTATCCTGCTGATTCCCCAGCAGTACCCAGAGTTTATCTCCGAGCCCCAGCTGCGGGAATTGATCGGCTATGCCTCCCGGGAGGCGGCTCGCCTCGGCGAGGCCCTGCTCACCTTTTCCTTCAGCAGCCTGCCCAATCTGGTGGGGCTGCTGGTGTACCTGATCCTGGTGCCCCTGATGGTCTTTTTCATGCTCAATGACAAGGACCACCTGATCGACGCGTTTCTCGACCTGTTGCCCTCCAAGCGGCCGGTGATGCAGCAGATCTGGCACGAGATGAATCTGCAAACCGCCAACTATGTGCGGGGCAAGGCCCTGGAGATCGTCATCGTCGGGGTGGTGTCCTATGTGTCCTTCCTGGTGCTGGGGCTGGACTACGCAGCCCTGCTGGCGCTGCTGGTGGGGCTGTCGGTACTGATTCCCTATATCGGCGCCGCCGTGGTGACCATTCCGGTGCTGGTGGTGGGCTACTTCCAGTGGGGCCTGGGCAGTGAATTTATGTGGCTGGCCATTGTCTACGGTGTGATTCAATTTCTCGACGGCAATGTGCTGGTGCCCCTGCTGTTTTCCGAGGCGGTCAATCTTCACCCGTTGATCATCATTCTCGCCGTGCTGGTGTTTGGCGGTCTGTGGGGTTTTTGGGGGGTATTTTTCGCTATTCCCCTGGCCACCCTGGTAAAGGCCATGTACAACGCCTGGCCGCGGAATGTGAAGATCGGTCCTGTGGCTCACAATGGCGACATTTAGCCTTGATGGAGCACAGCGCTCCACCCCGCGACGGCACTGCAGGAGCCGGCGCTGTGGGCGAAGGAAGCCGGCGCCCGGGCAGCCGTTAGGGCCGCGATATTCAGCCATCGACCCGTTTTCTCTCCACCCGGCCAGCCGGACGCAGCCTTAAAACAAGGACCCAAATTTATCATGCAGTATCGCCTTCCCCTGGTCGTTGCACTTTCCACGCTACTGATGGTCGCTTGCTCCCCGGGTGAACCCCTGGTTGCCGAGGCGGACGTAGCCGCCCCCGAGACCGCGGCAGAGCCGCCGTCCTGGTTTGTCCCCGCGGCGGACCCGGGCTCTGATGTCCAGGTGCTGAAAAGCCCGGCCGACACCCGGGGCTACCGCTTTGTCACCCTGGCCAATGGCCTCAAGGTATTGCTGGTATCCGACCCGGAGGCGGACAAGGCGGCGGCCTCCCTGAGTATCCATGTGGGCAGTTTCGAGAACCCCGCCGAGCGGGATGGCCTGGCTCACTTTCTCGAGCACATGCTGTTTCTGGGCACCGACAAGTATCCCGAGCCCGGCGAGTACCAGGCGTTTCTGACGGAGCACGGCGGCAGCTTCAATGCCTACACCAGCCTGGAGGAGACCAACTATTTCTTTGATGTGGACGCCGATCACCTGCTGCCTACCCTGGACCGCTTTGCCCGGTTTTTTGTCGCGCCCCTGTTCAACGAGGAGTATGTGGACCGGGAGCGCCACGCGGTGGACTCCGAGTACCAGCTCAAGATCAAGGACGACTCCCGCCGGGAGTGGGATGTGTTGCGGGAGCTGGCCAACCCGGTCCACCCCTTCTCGCGGTTTTCCGTCGGCAGCCTGGAGACCCTGGCCAACCCCCCGGAAAACCCGGTGCGGGAAGACCTGGTGGCGTTCTACCGGAGCCACTACAGCGCCTCGGAAATGAATCTGGTGGTGCTGGGCAGGGAGTCCCTGGATGAGTTGCACCAGCAGGTTGCCGCCCGCTTTGCCGAGGTGCCCGCCCAACAGGTGGCGCTGCCCCGCAGCGACACCCCGCTGTTTGCCAGCGATTTGCCGCTGCGGGTGGATATCCAGCCGGTAAAGGAAATCCGCAGTCTCAGCTTCAATTTTCCCCTGCCCTCGGTGGCGGCGGACTGGCGGTTGAAGCCCACCGAGTACCTGGGCCATCTGCTGGGCCACGAGGGTGAAGGCAGTCTGCTGGCGGACCTGAAGCGCAGAGGGTTGGCGGATGCCCTGAGCTCCGGCCTGGTGTTCGACAGCCGCCACGGGGCGCTGTTTTCGGTCACCATCGACCTGACCCGGGAGGGGGTGGCACAACAGGATCAGGTTACCCGTGACTTCTTCAGCTGGCTGGCGTTGGTGAAAAGCCGGGGCCTTGAACAGTGGCGCTACGACGAGGTGGCCAGGCTGCGGGAGCTGGACTTCCGCTTTGTCGAGAAGTCCCCGCCCATGAGGTATGTGAGCAGCCTCAGCAACGCCCTCCATAGCGTCGATCCCCGGGATGTGCTGCGGGCCAACCACCTCTATGGGGGGTTCGACGCAGAGCGTATCGGTTACTACGCCAGTTTCCTCCGCGCCGACAATGTGGCGGTGGTGCTCACCGCGCCGGACGTGGTCACCGACCGCGCCACGGTGTTGTACGACGCCCCCTATCGGGTAGCGCCCGTCGCCCCCGAGACCCTGCTGGCCAACGCGGACCAGGCTGGCCTGAAGTTGCCGGCGCCCAATCCCTATGTGGCGGACAAGGTGGAGTTGCTGGCCCCGGGGCAGGCCGTCGCCGCGCCGCTGAAGGTGGCCGCGGACGGCGAGCTGTGGCACTATCCCGACAGCCAGTTCGGCACCCCCAAGGCCTATTTCGAGGCCCGCATCACCCTGCCGGGGGCCAACTCCCTGGAGCGGGAGGCCCTGCTGACCTATCTGTTGGCCCTGGTCCAGGATCAGTTGGCGCCGGAGATCTATCCCGCCATGCTGGCCGGGCTGAACTTTTCCCTGTCCCCCTGGGAGCACGGGTTCACCATTGCCCTCAGTGGCTACAGCGCCAAACAGCACATTCTGCTGGGGCGGATTCTCCATGTGCTCAACAACCCGGACTGGGATCCCGGCCGTGCCGAGCGGGTCAGGGGGCTACTGGTGCGCAACCTGCGCAACACCACCAGGGAGTGGCCGCTGCGCCAGCTGTTCACCCGTCTCAACCCCCTTCTCGTCGACACCTGGCTGCCCACCCAGCACGCCGAGGTGATCGAACGCCTCGCTATCCCTCAGCTGCAAAGCTTTCACGCGGGTCTCAAGGGGGTGGGCGAGGGCCGGTTTTACGCCGGGGGCAATCTGTCCCGCCCCGAGGCGGGGGCCTTGGTGGCCCAGGTCAACACCGCCCTGGAGCTGGGGGACGCCGCCCTCGATCCGGTGCGCAAGGTGAACAATCTGGCCCGGGCAGCGACTCTGCCCGCCACCCGCTACTATGTGGATCACCCCGACAGCGCCGCCCTGCTCTACCTGCAGGGGGACCAGGACTCCCTCGGGGAGCGGGCATCCTTTGCCCTGTTGCAGGTGATCGCCTCGGCACCTTTCTACAGCAGCCTGCGCACCGAGAAGCAGCTGGGTTATGCGGTGGGCAGCTCCATAGCCCACCGGGAGCGGGTGCCGGGCATGCTTTTTTACGTCCAGTCCCCCAAGGTGGATGCGGATGCCCTGCGGGGTGAGATCAAGGGTTTCCTGGCGCAGTTTGAAGCCGCGGTGGCCGGGGTGACGGAGGAGGATCTGGCCCGCTACCGCCAGTCGGTGCTGGCCAATCTGGAGGAAAAGCCCCGCAATATCAGGGAGCTGGCCGCCCGTCATCTGGAGTCCCTCAACCTTGGCTACACCGGGTTCGACTTTCGGGAGCAACTGGCGGCGGCGCTTGAGAGCATCACTCTGGCCGACCTGAAGGCGGATTATCGGCGCATTGCCGTGGGCGAGCGCGCCGGTCTCTGGGTGTTGACCAGCGGCGATGAAACCGTGGGTGTCGGCGAGCCCCTGCCCGCCAGCCATCTCGAGACACCCTTCGAATACAGCTATTGATGATGGCTGGGCGCGGGGATGGGTTCCCCACCAAACGCCAAAAACCTCGCCCCGCCCGGGGCGAAGGGGATGAATATCGGGTAAAACGATACAATATTTCAAAATAATTGGAATATGGTATTACTTGAAATCCTCTGCTAGACTCCGTCAATAACGATATCAGAGCGGTAAACAATCATGGACCAATTTCAGGATCAAGACCCGTCGGAAACCCAGGAGTGGCTCGAGGCCCTCGAATCCGTCATTAAATTTCAGGGTCAGAAACGGGCGGGGTACCTGGTCAAACAGCTTCTCGATCGGGCGGCGGCGCAGGGTATTCCCACCCCGGACGCCATCACCACCCCGTTTCGCAACACCATTCCCACCTCCAGGGAAAAGCGCATGCCCGGCGATCTCTTTATGGAGCGGCGAATTCGCTCCCTGATCCGCTGGAATGCCCTGGCCATGGTGATGCGGGCCAACAAGAACGAGGACGGCCTCGGCGGCCATATCGCCACCTTCTCCTCCGCCGCCACCCTCTACGATATCGGCTTCAATTATTTCTTCCGCGGCCGCCACAACGGCCACCTTGGTGATCTGGTGTATTTCCAGGGCCACAGCTCCCCCGGGATTTATGCGCGCTCCTTTATCGAGGGCCGCCTCAGCGAGGAACAGCTGGAGAACTTTCGCCGCGAGGTGGACGGCAAGGGCCTCAGCTCCTACCCCCACCCCTGGCTGATGCCCGACTACTGGCAGTTTCCCACGGTGTCCATGGGCCTGGGCCCCATCCAGGCCATCTACCAGGCCCACGTGATGCGCTATCTGTCCGCCCGGGGCCTGGTGCCCAGGGGCGACCGCCAGGTGTGGGCCTTCCTCGGCGACGGCGAGTGCGACGAGCCGGAAACCCTGGGGGCCATCTCCCTGGCGGGACGGGAGGGGCTGGAAAACCTGAACTTCGTCATCAACTGCAATCTCCAGCGGCTCGATGGCCCGGTGCGGGGCAACGGCAAGATCATCCAGGAGCTGGAAGGGGTTTTCAAAGGCGCCGGCTGGAATGTGATCAAGGTGGTCTGGGGCCGCCTCTGGGACCCGCTTTTCGAGCAGGATACCCACGGCTTTCTGCAGAAGCGCTGCGACGAGGTCTGCGACGGTGAGCTGCAAAACTGCAAGAACAATGGCGGCGCCTACACCCGGGAGCACTTCTTCGGCAAATACCCGGAGCTGGCAGAGATGGTCAAGGACATGAGCGACCGGGATATCCAGTATCTCAACCGCGGCGGCCACGATCCCTACAAGGTCTACGCCGCCTATGCCGCCGCCATGGAGAGCAATGGCAAGCCCTCGGTGATCCTGGCGATGACGGTGAAGGGCTACGGCATGGGCGCCGCTGGCGAGGCCGCCAACGACACCCACTCGGTGAAGAAGCTGGACATCGACAGCCTGAAGAATTTTCGCGACCGCTTCGGTATCCCCATTCCCGACGACCAGCTGGACAAGGTGCCCTACTACCGGCCGCCCGAGGACAGTCCCGAAATCGCCTACATGAAAAAGCGTCGCGAGGAGCTTGGCGGCCCGGTGCCCTTCCGCCAGGCGGACTTCGAAGCTTTGGAAACCCCGCCCCTCAGCGCCTTTCAGAAGCAGCTGGAGAGCACCGGGGAGCGGGAAATCTCCACCACCATGGCCTTTGTGCGGATCCTCACCACCCTGGTGAAGGACAAGAAAATCGGCTCCCGGGTGGTGCCCATAGTACCCGACGAGGCCCGCACCTTTGGTATGGAGGGCATGTTTCGCCAGTTGGGTATTTACTCTTCCCAGGGCCAGAAGTACGTGCCCCATGATCACAACCAGATCATGTATTACAAGGAGGACAAGCAGGGCCAGATTCTCGAGGAGGGTATCAATGAAGCCGGCGCCATGTCCGCCTGGATTGCCCTGGCAACCGCCTACAGCAACTACGACTGCCCCATGGTGCCCTTCTATGTGTACTACTCCATGTTCGGCTTTCAGCGCATCGGCGACCTGGCCTGGGCTGCCGGGGATATGCAGGCCAGGGGCTTTCTGATCGGCGCCACCGCCGGCCGCACCACCCTCAACGGCGAGGGTCTGCAGCACCAGGACGGCCACAGTCATATCCTGGCCAACACCATCCCCAACTGCCGCAGCTATGACCCGGCGTTTGGCTACGAGCTGGCGGTGATCATTCAGGACGGTCTCAAGCGCATGTACGGGGACAAGGAAAACGTCTTCTACTACATCACCACCATGAACGAGAACTACCACCACCCGGAGATGCCAGCGGGCGCCGAGGAAGGCATAGTCCGCGGCTGCTACAGTCTCAAAAAGGGCGCCAAGACCGCCAAGAACAAGCCCCGGGTGCAACTGATGGGGTCCGGCACCATTCTCAACGAAGTGGTCGCCGCGGCGGACATGCTCAGCAAGGACTACAAGATAGAGGCCGATATCTGGAGCGTCACCAGTGCCAACGAGCTCACCCGCAACGGCCAGGCCGCCACCCGCTGGAATATGCTCCATCCGGAGGAGCAGGAGAAGGTGCCCTATATCACCGAGCTGTTGTCTGCGGCGGAGGGCCCCTTTGTAATCGCCACCGACTACATGAAGAACCACGCCGAACAGCTGCGGCCCTATATTCCCGGCGACTACCATGTGCTGGGCACCGACGGCTTCGGGCGCAGCGACACCCGCGGCAAGCTGCGGGACTTTTTCGAGGTGGACCGCCGCTACATCGTGGTGTGCGCCTTGAACGGCCTGGCCAAACAGGGCAAGGTGGAAAAATCCGTCGTCGCCAAGGCGATTGTGGATCTGGGTATCGACCCGGACAAGACCAACCCACTCTTTGCCTGAGGAACCCAACATGGCTGTAGAAACAATCAAGGTTCCCGACCTGGGCGGCGCCGATGCCGTGGAGGTCATTGAAATTGCCGTGGCCCCCGGGGACGAAGTCGCCGAGGAGGATACCCTGCTGGTGCTGGAGTCCGACAAGGCCACCATGGACGTGCCCTCACCCAAAGCCGGGGTGGTGAAAAAAATCCTGGTCAAGCTGGGGGACTCGGTGTCCCAGGGCTCGGCCATAGTGGATATTGATGTAAGCGCCGCTGGTGGCGGGGATGATTCCACCCCCGAGCAGCCCGAGGGCGAATCCCAGGACAGCGCCAGCTCCGAGCCCGAGTCCGACGCCAAGCCGGAGCCCGCCACCAAGGCCGAGGCCGGTGACCAGCTGCCATCGGCACCGGCCGCGACGGAGCAGCAGGTGACCTTGCCGGACCTGGGCACCGACGATGCGGTGGAAGTGATCGAGCTGGCGGTGGCGGAAGGGGACGAGGTGGCGGAAGGGGACACCCTGATGACCCTGGAGGGGGACAAGGCCACCATGGATATGCCCAGCCCCTTTGCGGGCAAGATCGTCAGCCTCAAGGTGGCCGAGGGGGACAAGGTGAAAAGTGGCCAGCAGGTGGCGG
The DNA here is from genome assembly GCA_964637045.1 of uncultured Porticoccaceae bacterium. GTDB lineage: Bacteria > Pseudomonadota > Gammaproteobacteria > Pseudomonadales > Porticoccaceae > CAYXXZ01. The sequence goes on from CAZWUP010000042.1 coordinate 8,686, forward strand.
TGATGACCGTCGCCGGGGGCGCGCCCTCCGCCGCCGATGCCCCGTCGGTCGCTGCCGGGGACAAGGGGGCAGCCAAGGGCGATGGCAAACAGGGTGGCAAGCCGGAAGACAAGGCGGCCACCAGCACCAAGTCCGCCCAACCCAAGACCCCTGACCAGGCGGCGTCGGCCCCGGAGTTGTCGGGCAAGGGTGCATCGGACAAGGGTGCGTCGGACAAGGGTGCCCTAAGGGAGCCGGAGGCCCCGGCCACCGATGTCTACGCCGGCCCCGTGGTGCGTCAGTTCGCCCGCGAGCTGGGGGTGGACCTGCGCAATGTCCGCGGCACCGGCGACAAGGGTCGCATCCAGAAGGAAGATGTCCAGGCCTATGTCAAGCAGGCCCTCGACCGTATGGAGTCAGGCGCCGCCCCGGCAACCGGTGGTGCGGGCATTCCCGCCATCCCCGACCAGGACTTCACCCAGTTCGGCGCGGTGGAGGAGGTGCCCCTCACCAAAATCGCCAAACTCACCGCCGCCAATATGAGCCGCAACTGGCTCAATGTGCCGGCGGTGACCCAGTTCGACGATGCGGATATCACCGACCTCGAGGAATTCCGCAAGTCCCTCAAGGCCGAGGCGGACAAGCGCGGGGTGAAGGTGACTCCGGTGGCCTTCCTGATGCTGGCCTGCGCCCGGGTGCTCAAGGACAATCCCATGCTCAACCGCTCCTGGCACTCCAGCGGCGAGAAAGTGATCCAGAAGCACTACATCCATATCGGCATGGCGGTGGACACCCCCAAGGGTTTGCTGGTGCCGGTGATTCGCGATGTCGACAAAAAGGGCATTTTTGAGATTGCCGCGGATATCGCCGCCGTCGCCGACAAGGCGAGGGCCGGAAAACTCTCCGCCCAGGAGATGCAGGGCGGTTCGTTCAGTATCTCCAGCCTGGGGGCCATCGGCGGGCGCGGCTTTACCCCCATCGTCAACGCCCCGGAGGCGGCCATCCTCGGAGTCTCCAAGGCCTCCATCCAGCCGGTGTGGAACGGCACCGAGTTTGTGCCCCGCCAGCTGCTGCCCCTGTGCCTGAGCTATGATCACAAACTGGTCAACGGCGCCAATGCCGGAAAATTCCTCACCGACCTGGTCAACGCCCTCGGCGATATGCGGCGGCTGCTGCTGTAGTGGCTGGTGTCGGTCCGGTCGTTGCGGGGAGCAAGGGCCCTCGATTTCAACAGCCGGCAACGCCCGCTTCTCTGAGAAGTGTCGTTATCAGGGGGCGATGGACCGTTAGCTTGTCGGGTGTCGGCAGCCAGGCCTGGGGCCGGATTTGATCTGGCTGCTCCAAGAATCGTCAGGCGTTTTCGGTTTACGATCCTCCCGTCGATGGTGGTAGACTTGGGCCTCCAGCAATTGACCATGGAGTACCCCTGGTGGACCCAGACCGCGAGCCAACACAGGATCCAACCCTTGCCTCCGGCCGACTTGAAGCCTGGCTTGCAGCCAATGTGGCGGGGTTTCGCGGCCCCGTCCGTCTGGCCAAGTTCGCCGGGGGCCAGTCCAACCCCACCTACAAGGTGTCCGCCGCTTCCGGGGACTATGTTCTGCGCCGCAAGCCCCTGGGCCTGACACTGCCCAAGGCCCACGCCGTCGATCGGGAGTATCGGGTGTTGTCGGCCCTGTCCGGCACCGGCATACCCCTGCCCAAAGTGCACGCCCTGTGTCGCGACGATGGGGTTATCGGCAGTATGTTCTACGTTATGGACATGGTCGAGGGTCGCACCTTCTGGGACCCCCGCCTGCCGGAGTTGAGCAGGACGGAGCGCGGCGCCGTGTTCGCTTCCATGAACCAGGTCATTGCCGACATCCATAGCATAGATCCGGCGGCGGTGGGCCTCGGCGACTTCGGGCGCAGTGAGAACTACCTGCAGCGGCAGATTACCCTGTGGACCAAGCAATACCGCGCCGCGGAAACCGCGCCCAATCCGGCGGTGGAGAGACTCATCCAGTGGCTGCCGGACAATGTCCCCGCCGAGCACCCGGCGCGCATCGTGCACGGCGACTACCGCCTGGACAATGTGCTAATCCATCCCACCGAGCCCCGTGTCGTTGCGGTGCTGGACTGGGAGCTGGCCACCATCGGCAATCCCATTGCGGACTTTGCCTATCACGCCCTGACCTGGCGCTTTGCGCCGGAGTTGTTCCGCGGGCTGGCGGGTGAGGACCTGGCGAGTCTGGGTATTCCCGGGGAGCGCCAGTACCTCGACACCTATCTCGCGAGAACCGGGCTCGAACTGCCAGGGGATTGGGAGTTCTATCTTATTCTCAGCATGTTCCGCATCGTCGGCCTGATGCAGGCTATTGCAACCCGCGCCCTCTCTGGCATCGCCACCAATGAAAACGCCACCGCCATCGGCGCCAAGGCGGTGCCCATTTCCCAGCTGGCCTGGAGCATGGTCGCCCAGCGGGAGGCCTGAAGTTGAAACCATTGTCAACAGAGGGCAGGGATATGGCAGGTGGAGCAGGGCCCAAGGAGAGTTCCTCGGAAGCCATCGTGCGGGATATCGTGCGCGGAATCTACGAGGGCAGGTATGTTCCGGGACAGCGGCTGGTGGAGCCGGACCTGATGACCCAGTACGGGGTCAGCCGCAGCACCGTCCGGGAGGTGATCAAACAGCTCTCCGCCGACGGCATTGCAGTCAGCCATCCCTTCCGCGGCGCCCAGATCCGCAAGCTCGACCGCAGGGCGGCGAGCAATATCTTTGCCGTGACCGAGGTGGTCCTTGGCCTGGCGGCCCGCCAGGCGGCGGCACACAGTGCCGAGGCGGGGGTCAAAACGAAACTGCGTCAGTGTTTGGCGGACATAAAGACCTGTGCCAAGCGTCCCGACGGCTTCGAGTTTATCCGCAGCAGGAACCGCTTTTACCGGGCTGTGGCAGAGGTCAGCGGCAATGACGAGTTGTTGCGCCTGCTGCCAAAACTGCAGGTTCACCTGGTGCGCAACCCTTCGGGGATGGCCAGTGGGGATCGAATTCAGGGCTACGGAAAAATCACCAAAGCCATTCTCAGTGGCGACCAGGATGGGGCGGAGGATGCGGCGCGGGCCTATGTCCGCGATTCAGCGGAGTTGGCCCTGCCGCAGTTTCCAGAGCATTAGACCTTTCGCGCCACCTCTTCGCCAAGGGCGACCGCGCTCACTGCCGCCCGCCAGTTGCGGGCGCCGTGGGGGTCGCTGCGGCTAGCCTGGCGCTTGAATTCCAGGCGTGCGATCTGGTCGCGATGGACTTCGTCGGGGCCGTCGGCGAGGCGCAGCAGGCGGGCCGTGGCGTAGGCGGCGGCCAGGCCAAAGTCGTTGCTGGTGCCGCCGCCGCCAAACAGCTGAATTGCCCAGTCGATCACCTTGCAGGCCATATTGGGCACGGCGACCTTGATCATGGCGATTTCCACCTTGGCTTCCTTGTTGCCCACGGTGTCCATCAGGTGGGCGGCGCGCAGGGTCAGCAAGCGGGCCTGCTCGATCAGGATTCGCGATTCCGCGATGCGCTCCCGGGTCACCGACTGCTCCGCCAGCAGCTTGCCAAATGCCACCCTCTCATTGGCGCGAATGCACATGTCCTCCAGCGCCCGCTCGGCGAGGCCGATCAGGCGCATGCAGTGGTGGATGCGCCCCGGCCCGAGCCGGCCCTGGGCAATTTCGAAACCCCGCCCCTCGCCGAGCAGAATGTTGCTGGCCGGCACCCGTACATCCTTGAACACCACTTCTGCGGCGCGGTCGGGGACTCCATAGAAACCAAATACCGGCAGCGCCCGCTCGACGGTGATGCCCGGCGTTGAGGTGGGTACCAGAATCATGGATTGCTGGTGATAGGTGCTGGCCCCGGGGTCCGTCTTGCCCATGAAGATAATGATTTTGCAGCGCGGATCCGTGGCCCCGGTGGTGTACCACTTGCGGCCGTTGATGACATAGTCGTCGCCCTCCCGCCTGATGGAGCTTTCAATATTGCGGGCGTCAGAGGAGGCCACGCCGGGTTCCGTCATGGCGAAGGCGGAGCGAATTTCTCCGGCGAGCAAGGGCTTTAGCCACTGCTCCTTCTGGGCGGCGGTGCCATAGCGCTCCAGGGTTTCCATATTGCCGGTATCCGGCGCCGAGCAATTGAACACTTCGGGGGCCAAATGGGTGCGGCCCATAATTTCGCACAGCGGTGCATAGTCGCGATTGGACAGCCCCGCCCCGTGCTCGGAACCGGGGAGAAACAGATTCCACAGTCCGGCGGCCCTGGCTTTGATCTTCAGTTCCTCCACCACCGGATGCACGGCCCAGGGCCCCAGATCCTCGGACTCGCGATAAAAGCGCGCCTCATTGGGGTAGATATGCTCGGCCATAAAGGCCAGCAGCTGGTCCTCGATTGCGCGCGCTTGCGGCGATAGCTCCGGAATCATGGTGTTGCCCTCTGGTGTGATTGATCATTTGCTGGTGGTGGATGCTACAGGGAAAAGTATCGGCCGGCAATATCGTCAGACGATATTGCCGAATGATAATTCGCCTCCGCAACTCCCGACGCCTGTGCTAGACGGTGCCGACCAGGGTGTCGACCATCGCCTGGGCAATGGCCGACAGGGGCTGCTTGCTGCGCACGACAATGCCCACATCGCGATGAATGACTGGTCCCGTCAGCGGTCTGGTCACCGCCCCCAGGGCTTCCATCTGCTCGATACACAGGCTGGGTACCACGCTCAGGCCGAGTCCAGCCGCCACCATCTTGCCGATGGTGGCCAGCTGATGGGCCTCGGTTTCCACACTCACCTCCAGTCCCAGCTCCTGGAAGGTGCGATCGATAAGGGCGCGAATCGAGGAGGGCCGCTGCAACAGCAGCAGGGGGTGATGGGTCAGGGTTTGCCATTGAATCCGGCTGCTGGCCGCCAATTCGTGGCGGGCGGGCATGGCCACCACAAAGTTGTCGCTGAACAGGGGAATAAACCGCAGATCCGTGAGATCCTCGGGTCTGAAGGTGATGCCGATTTCGGAGTGGCCGGAGCGGATTCTCTCGTTGACGATTTCGGCAATGACGTCATCCACCACCACATTGATATTGGGGTAGTGGCGGTAAAAATCCGCCAGCACCCCGGGCAGGCGGGTGGCGGCATAGGATGGCATGGCGGCGAGGCTGAGTTTGCCCCGCTGCTTGGCAAACAGGTTGTGGAGGTCGTTGAAGGCGGTTTCCCAGTCCGCCACCAGGCGCCGGGCGACTGGCAGGAAGGCCTGGCCCTCGGGGGACAGGGACAGGCTTCTGGTGGTTCTCACCAGGAGCTTTCCGCCCACCGCCTGCTCCAGGTTTTTGATGGCCATACTCAGGGCGGGCTGGGACAGGAACACCACGCCACAGGCGTCGGCAAAACTCCGGCACTCGGCAACGGCGACAAAGGCCTTGAGCTGTTTGAGGGTCACATTCATTTAAAAATCGCATTAGTTATTCAAAAATATCAATTTGATAAATATAACCATCCCGGCGACACTGGACAACTGTTGTCATCCTGGGCGCAGTCGCCACATGGGATGACAAGCTGGATTCTCCAAGGAGTATGTGTATGGCTGGTTTTGATAAAGTGGTGGCCAGTTACCGGGACGCCATGGCTGGCCTCGAGAATGGCATGACCCTGGCAGTGGGCGGTTTCGGGCTGTGCGGTATCCCCGAAAACCTGATTGGCGAAATCCGCAGGATGGGCATTCGCGACCTGACGGTGGTCTCCAACAACTGTGGTGTCGACGGTTTTGGCCTGGGCATCCTGCTGGAGGACCGGCAGATCAGCCGTATCTATGCGTCCTATGTGGGGGAGAACAAGCTGTTCGAGCGCCAGATGCTGGCCGGGGAGCTGGATGTGATTCTCACCCCCCAGGGCACCCTGGCGGAAAAGATGCGCGCCGGTGGTGCCGGCATCCCCGCCTTCTATACCGCCACCGGTTACGGCACCCCGGTGGCCGAGGGCAAGGAGGTGCGGACGTTCAACAACCGGCACTATGTTTTGGAAGAGGCGATCGTCGCCGACTTTGCCATCGTCAAGGCCTGGAAGGCGGATCGCTACGGCAACGCCATCTACCGGCACACCGCGCAGAATTTCAACCCCATGGCAGCCACCTGTGGCAGGATAACAGTGATGGAAGTGGAAGAGATAGTGGCGCCGGGGACCTTGGAGCCCAGCCAGATCCACACCCCGGGGATTTACGTCAATCGCCTGATTCAAGGGGTGTTCGAGAAGCGCATCGAAAAGCCCACGGTCCGCAACCCTTGAGGAGAATTGGCTGATGGCACTGAGCAGAGAACAAATGGCCATGCGGGTTGCCCGGGAGCTGAACGACGGCTACTACGTCAACCTGGGTATCGGTATCCCCACCCTGGTGGCCAACTATATCCCGCAGGGTATGGCGGTGATGTTGCAATCGGAGAACGGCCTGCTGGGGATGGGGCCCTATCCCACCGCCGCGGAGCTCGACGCCGACATGATCAACGCCGGTAAGGAGGCGGTTACCGCGGTGCCGGGGGCGGCGATTTTTTCCTCCGCGGAATCCTTTGCCATGATCCGCGGCGGCCATGTGGACCTCACCGTGCTGGGGGCTTTCGAGGTGGATGTGGCGGGCAATATCGCGTCCTGGATGGTGCCGGGCAAGCTGGTCAAGGGCATGGGCGGTGCCATGGACCTGGTGGCGGCGGCGCGCAATATCGTGGTGATGATGACCCATGCCGACAAGGGCGGACAGTCCAAGCTGCTGTCCCGCTGTACCCTGCCCCTGACGGGTGCCCAGTGCATCAACAAGGTGCTCACCGATCTCGCCTACCTGGAAATCGAGGACGGCACTTTTGTGCTCAGGGAGCGGGCTCCCGGGGTATCCGTGGCGGAGATTGTCGCCAAGACAGCAGGTAGACTGATCGTTCCCGACGACGTGGTCGAGATGTCCCTTTGATGAACCATCAGGAGTACAACCATGGCTCTGAGTAACCCCTCCCTAAACTTCAACCTGGGGGAAGAGCTGGACATGCTGCGCACCTCGGTGCGCCAGTTTGCCCAAGCCGAAATCGCCCCCCGGGCCGCAGAAGTGGACAAAAATAACGAGTTTCCCCAGGATCTGTGGCGCAAGTTTGGCGCCATGGGTCTGCTGGGTGTCACCGTGGCGGAGGAATACGGCGGTGCCGCCATGGGCTATCTGGCCCATG
>CAZWUP010000043.1:0-15595 GCA_964637045.1 uncultured Porticoccaceae bacterium
TTTCTCACGGATATTCTTCCCGGCGAAACCGAGGCCAGGGTAAAGCGAGTGCTGCCGGGGGAGTATGTGGTGTCGGACCGCTTCCTGCTGGATGTGTCGGTGTCCCGCGACGATCGGGTTATCAGCACCGGCCTGGCCCTCAACGATGTGGTGCTCCACCCCGGCCAGTCGGTGCGGATGCTGGAGTTTGAGCTCCATATCGACGGCCAGTTTGTCTACAGCCAGCGCTCCGACGGGCTGATCGTATCCACGCCCACTGGGTCCACCGCCTATGCCCTGTCCGCTGGCGGCCCCATCCTCCACCCCAAGCTGGATGCCATGGTGCTGGTGCCCATGAACCCCCACACGCTGACCAGCAGGCCCATCGCCATCGCCGGGGACAGCCTGGTGGAGATTCGCGTCGGCGACCGGCGGGATATTCAGCCCCAGGTTACCTGCGACGGCCAGGAGGATTTCGTCACCGAGCCCGGGGATGTCATCCGCATCTGGCGGGAGGCCAAGACCCTGCGCCTGATTCACCCCGTGGATCACAATTTCTACAGCATTTGCCGCAGCAAGCTGGGCTGGGGCAGCCGCCTGGACGCCGGCCACCATATCGAAAGGTAAGCGGGCGATGGAGTTTGTCAGACTGGCGGAATTTCCCCACGGGCTGGACTTGCAGCCGCTGTGCGCGGCCCTCGCCGGCCACCACATCCCCTATCAGTTGCGGGAAGAGGGCGGCAGAACAATCCTCTACGTGGCCGCCGACAGCCCCCTGGAACTGGCGGTGGAGCTTGTCGGGGCGACCACCGGCGGCGCATCGGGGGCGGGGATGGGGTTCGCCGGTCACTTCCAGCGCACCCCGGTGATGGTGGTGTGCCTGGCCCTCAGTGTGCTGGGGGCCGCGGTGGTGCAATGGCAGTTTCCCCTGTTGCACTGGCTGACCTTCCAGGACTTCGCCCTGGTCGACGAGGTGACGATAGCCTTCGGCACCTTTTCCGCGGCCCTCGAGCAGGGCCACTACTGGCGGGTGATAACCCCGATTTTTATCCATTTCGGGATCTTTCACCTGGCGTTCAACGGCCTCTGGCTGTGGGAGTTCGGGCGGCGCATCGAAGCCCGCACCGGCAGCCTGCATTTTCTGTCGCTGGTGCTGGTGACGGGCGTGGTGTCCAACAGCGCGCAGTACCTGTGGAGCGGGCCCTCCCTGTTTGGCGGTATGTCCGGGGTGATCTACGCGCTCCTGGGTTATCTCTGGATTCGTCAAAAGCTCGACCCCAGCCCCGACTTTGCCCTGCCCAGGGGGATTGTCGGCTTTATGCTGGCCTGGCTGGTGATTTGCATGACCGGCGCTGTCGGCTTGGTCATTGAAGGCAATATCGCCAACGCCGCCCACGCCTCAGGGCTGGTGGCCGGAATGGTGATCGGCGCCCTCGTCGGGCTGCGGGGCGCCGCTCGCGGCAACAGTTAACTCCCGGCGGCGAGCTGAAGGAATACCGACAGCTGGCCCCGTCAACAAGTGGTGAAGCCATGGATTATCAACAATTGCTCAAATCTATAACCCCGGATATCTACGCCAGCCTCAAGCGCGCGGTGGAGCTCGGCAAGTGGCCCAATGGCGACCGCCTGACCCCGGCGCAGCGGGAGTCCTGCATGCAGGCGGTGATCGCCTATGACCTGCAGCACAAGCCGCAACAGCAGCGGGTGGGCTATATCCACACCAGCCCCCACGAACACTGCGGTCACAGCGGCGAGGCGGAGGGCTGCGACGACCCCAAACCCCTGAAATGGACCTGAACCCGTGACTCAGTGGCTTGCAAGCGGGCACCTCCGCAAAATGCGGGTGGAACATGCCGATACCATTCGCTACCAGTTGCCCCTGGATGATCAGTTGCTGCCCCTCTCCGATGCCCTGGGCAAAACTCTGCGCATACAGTACCGCGGTGAAATCCACTGCCAGCACTGCGGCCGCCGCAGCAACAAGAGTTTTAGTCAGGGGTACTGCTACCCCTGTTTTACCCGCCTCGCCCAGTGCGACAGCTGTATCGTCAGCCCGGAAAAGTGCCACTACCACCTGGGCACCTGCCGCGAACCCAGCTGGGGGGAAAGCCACTGCATGGTGGATCATATCGTCTATCTGGCCAATTCCTCGGGGGTCAAGGTGGGCATCACCCGGGAGACCCAGCTGCCCACCCGCTGGATCGATCAGGGTGCCACCCAGGCGCTGCCTGTGTTGCGGGTCGCCACCCGTCACCAGTCCGGGCTGGTGGAGGACGCCCTGCGCCAGCACGTCAAGGACCGCACCGACTGGCGGGCCATGCTCAGGGGCGGCGCCGAGGCGGTGGATCTGGCGGCAGTCAGGGACGAGCTGCTGGAGCGCTGTGGGCAACCCCTGGCGGAGCTGGAGGCGCGCTTTGGCCTGCACGCCCTGCAGCGCCTGGAGGCCGCCGAGCCCATCACTTTCAACTACCCGGTGATCACCTATCCCACCAAGATCAGTGCCTTCAACCTGGACAAAGCCCCGCTGGTGGAAGGCACCCTGATGGGAATCAAGGGCCAGTATTTGATTTTTGACACCGGGGTGATCAACATCCGCAAATATACGTCCTACCACGTGGACGTCGCCATTTCCTAATTGCTTTTCCGAGGTCCACACCATGGCGCACCGCGACAGCCAGCCCACCACGATCTTTCTCTCGGAGTACCGGCCCCCCGATTTTCTGATCGCCACCACCAAACTCAGCATCGCCCTGGGGAGCGAGGAAACCCGGGTCACCAGCGAGCTGGCCGTGAGCCGCAATCCCGCTGCCGAGGATCGGGCCGCGCCCCTGGTCCTCCACGCCGTCGATCTGCAGATCCTCAGCCTGGCGGTGGATGGCCGCGAGCTGGCAGCGGATGAGTATGTGCAAGTGGGGGAAACCCTCACCGTCACCCGCCCCCTGGGGGACAGCTTTGTGTTCACCTCCGAGGTGATCATCAAACCTCAGGAAAACACCTCACTTGAAGGGCTGTACCGCTCCCGGCAGCTGTTCTGTACCCAGTGCGAGGCGGAGGGTTTCCGCAAGATAACCCCGTATCTGGATCGCCCCGACGTGATGGCGGAATTCACCACCACCATCAGCGCCCCGAAGGGGGACTATCCGGTATTGCTGGGCAACGGCAACCTGGTGGCCAGTGGCGAGGACGGCGGCCGCCACTGGGTGACTTGGCACGACCCCTTTGCCAAACCCAGCTACCTGTTTGCCATGGTTGCAGGTAAGCTGGAGTGCCTGGAGGACAGCTTTGTCACCCGCGGTGGCCGGGTGGTGAGTCTGAGGCTTTATGTGGAGGCCAAGGACCTCGACAAGTGCGGGTTCGCCATGGCGGCACTGAAAAAGGCCATGGCCTGGGATGAGCAGGTCTACGGTCGCGAGTACGATCTGGATGTGTTTATGATCGTTGCCGTCGACGATTTCAATGCCGGCGCCATGGAAAACAAGGGCCTCAATATTTTCAACAGCTCGGCGGTGCTGGCGCGGCAGGAAATCACCACCGATGCCGCCTTTCAGACCATCCAGGCCATCGTCGCCCACGAGTACTTTCACAACTGGTCGGGCAACCGGGTCACCTGCCGCGACTGGTTTCAGCTGAGTCTCAAGGAGGGTTTCACCGTATTCAGGGACTCCCAGTTTTCCGCGGACATGGGCTCGGACACCGTCAACCGGGTGCAGGACGTGACCCTGCTGCGCACCCTGCAATTTGCCGAGGACGGCGGCCCCATGGCCCACCCGGTGCAACCGGCCTCCTATATGGAAATCGCCAACTTCTACACCCTCACCGTGTACGAGAAGGGCAGTGAAGTGGTCCGCATGATCCATACCCTGCTGGGCTCGGAGCAGTTCCGCCGCGGCTCCGACCTCTATTTTGACCGCCACGACGGCCAGGCGGTGACCATCGAGGACTTTGTCGCCGCCATGGCGGAGGTCAGTGGCCGCGACCTCAGTCAGTTTATGCTCTGGTACCGCCAGGCGGGCACCCCCAGAGTGGAGGTGACCGGCCACTACGACAGTGACCACAGAACCTTCACCCTGAGCTTTCGCCAGTCCTGCCCGCCAACCCCCGAGAGCAAGGACAAGAAGCCCTACCTGATACCGGTCAAGATGGGCCTGCTGGGGTCTTCCGGTGCCATTCCCTTGGTGGGGGAGGGCCGCACAGGAGAAACAGAAACAGTGCTCGAGGTCACCGCTGCGGAGCAGCAGTTTGTTTTCACCGAGGTTCCCGAGCAACCTGTGCCTTCACTGTTCCGCGGCTTTTCGGCCCCCGTCAAATGGTCCTACCCCTACAGCCGGGACGACCTGCTGTTCCAGATGGCTGCCGACAGCGACGGCTTCAATCGCTGGGAGGCCTGCAATCAGCTGGCCTTGGGAATCCTCCGGGAACTGATCGCAGCCCGCCTCGCTGGCCGGGAGATACCCCTGGATAAGCGCCTGGTGACGGCCTACCGGACCCTGCTCACGGACCCCGGCCCCGATCGGGCGATGGTGGCCCAGATGCTGACGCTGCCCAGCGAGGGCTATCTGGGGGAGGATATGGACACTATCCAGGTGCAGGCCATTCACCAGGTGCGCCTGGAGGTGCGCCAAGCTCTGGCCATCGCCCTCAGGGATGAGCTGGTGGCCTGTGGGGAGGCCAACCGGGTGGTGGAGGGTTATCGCCCAGAGCCGGGCCAGATCGCCGCCCGCGCCCTGCGCAACACCGCCCTGGCCTACCTGTCGCTGCTGGATGACCAGCAGATTCTCGCCCAGCTTCACCAGCAGGCGGTGGCGGCCGACAACATGACGGACACCCACGCCGCTCTGGTGGCCCTGGTCAACTCACCGGCACCCGGGGCCGCCGCCCTGGCCAGCCAGGCCCTGGCCAGCTTTTACCAGCGCTGGCGGGATGAGCCCCTGGCGGTCAACCTGTGGCTGCAGGTCCAGGCCGGTGCCACGGTTCCCGGCGGCCTCGAGCGGGTGGCGGCCCTGCTGGCCCACGAGGCCTTCGATATCCGCAATCCCAACAAGGTGCGGGCGTTGATCGGTGCCTTCTGCAGCCTCAACGGGGTGAATTTTCACCGCGAGGACGGCGCTGGCTATCGCTTTCTGGCGGACCGGGTTGTCGAGCTGAACGGCATCAACCCCCAGATTGCCGCCCGCCAACTCAGCCCCCTCACCCGCTGGCGCAAATACCCCGAGTCCCAGGCCGTGTTGATGAAAGCCCAGTTGCGGCGCATTCTCGACACCCCGGGGTTGTCGCCCGATGTGTTTGAGGTGGCATCAAAGAGTGTCGCTGAGAGTTAGGCCCTGACCCTGGTGGTCAGGTATCCACCAGCACCGGTCAGTGGCGGCCAAAGCTGGACCGGGGACAGGAAATTTGCGGCAATTCCCTGTGCCTGGTGATATATTTCCCGGGGACTCAGTGAGCACACAGCTCCCGGCAGGGGGGAGGAATACCACAACAATAAGCCGCATTCTGCTATATAGGTCATATATGCTGTTGTACCCACCGACTGCAAGAGAATGCAAAACGACATTGATTGGCCAAATCGTGAAATTGAACGGAAGTCATACCCATGCGAAAACACCTACTGACAGCCTTATTCTGCCTGATTTTCAGCCCCTCGCTGCTTGCTGAGACCGAAGATCTGGTCACCTCGGAACTGGCCCGGGGCTTTGCCCACCGGGTAATGATGGATATCAGCCGGGGCAAGCTCGACCACGCATGGCGCAAGATCAAGGCCAATTCATCCATTCCCGCCGAGCGTATCGATGCCTTTGCCTCGGATTACAATCGCCGGCTGGTGGATTCCATCCAGTTTTTTGGCCCATCGGTGGGGGTCGAGCTGGTCGACCACCAGGAGTTTGGCCGCTCGATCATGCGGGTCACCTACCTGGTCAAGTACGACATCACCGGTGTTGCCTGGTTTCTGTACTTCTACCGCAAAAACGATCGCTGGGTACTGAGTGAGTTCAACTACGACCTCAACAGCAATTCCCTGTTCACCATTGCCCGAAGCGGCGCTGAATCCGGCGATCAGCTGCTGGTGTGGCGGACCTGGCAGGACGCTGTGGAGAAGCGCCTGGCCAAGCTGGAGCAGGGTGGGGGTGCCAGGGCCTATCAGATCGATCCCAGTCAGGTCGACACCAGCGATGCCAGTGCGACCTTCCTGTTGCAGATGGACGCCAGATTGCGGGGTGTCGAGGACCAGTTGTCCGCCCTGGAGCAGACCGACACCCGCTTGGCGGAGATGGAAAAGAAATACGATGCCATCCTCCGCCAGTACGAGGCCATCACCTACCAGATCGACATGCGGGAGATCGCCAAAATCCAGCGCACCCTGGCGATTCTCAAGGACCAGCACCCCTTCGTGGCATTTCCCAAGTAACCGGCCAGCGGGTGGCCGGTTGAGAATGGACCGCCGATATGACACCCTCCCCCTGTCGCCCGCGGCGCTGGCTGCGGGCGCAGGTTAAACACCGTTAGCTATCGATCAATTGCCATCAAGGACATCACCCTATGGAACCCTTTGTCCCAACCCCGGATGAACGCATCAGCCACAAGGACGCTGCCTCCGGCAAGGGGCGGCAGGGCAATGGCAACCAGCCCCCGACGCCGCCAGGGGAGAGCGGAGGATGGCGCAGACACCTGCCCCTGCTGGCGGTGACCCTGGTGTTTGTCTTGCTGCTGGCGATGTCCCACAGTGTCAACAGGGGCAAGATCGGCGACCTCAGCCAACAGCTGGATGAACTGGCCACGGCCCAGCCGGCGCCGGCACCAACGCCAGCGGCGGACCCGGAGCCACCATCCGGCGATATAGCGAGCAGGATGCAAGCCCTCGAAAACCGTCTCAACGACCAGGTCTCGGAGCTGGAAACCATGCGCCAGATGGTGGCGGAAACCCTCTCCAAACTGGATGGCGATCTCGAAGGCAGCCTGATGGGTTACTATCAGCGCAACGCCAAGGCCATCGAGGGGCTCAGGGCCGAGGTGGCCAAACTCGCTGGTGTCGTTTCCCAAGGGCCCGACGAAGCCAGGCTCGTCAAGCTGGAGGCCCGCCTGGGGGAGCTGGAATCCGTCCCCAAGGCCATCGCCGAACTCTCCCGGGACACCGAGCAACTGGCGGCCAATCTGGACACTGTCAAAGGTGCGGGCGGTGACTCCACCCGCACCCTGGCGCGACTGGAGGCCGCCGTCGCCGATCAGGGCAAGGCCCTGGCCGGTTTGCAGGCGGGGGGCAAGACCACCGCGGAAGCCCTGGCCGCCGTCGAGGGCATCAAAACCCAGCTGGAATCCCGTGTGACTGCGGCACAACTGCAAGGTCAGACAGCTCCGCTTGCGCAAACTCTGGCGGAGGTCCGCGAGCAGCTGGCGGACCAGCAGCGCAAGGTCGCCGCCCTGGATCAAAACGCAGACACCCTGGCCCAACAGGTGGTTTCGTCCGCCACCGGCTTGCAAACCCTGGCGGGGGACATCCAGAACCTGGTTACCAGGGAACAGCTGGCGGCTCACAAGGCTGAGCTGGACAAGGCCCTGACCCTGGTCAGAAAACAGCTGGCTCAACTGGATACCCAGGTCCAGCAGTCGGTGGCCCAACTTACCGCCCAAAACGGGGATATCCGTCAGTTGCGCAACGGCCTGACCACAGCCGCTGCCGTGGCAACCCAGCCCCAGGGTGATCCCGCCGCTGAGCTGCGTCAACAGCTGACCGCCCAGGTTGCGGCAGTGGACAGGCTGAAGGTGGCCAACGCCGATCTGGTGAAGGAGATGACCGCCACCAAGGGCCAGTTGGCGGCCCTCAAGGCCGATCTCCAACAGGTCCAGGCCAGGTCCACCACAGGCGGTGCCTCGGTAGCGTCGGACCTCGCGCCACTGCAGAACCAGATCAGCACCCTGAGCGCCAAGGTCAGTGCCCAGGAAAACCAGGTGGCGAGCTGGCGCCGGGAGATCGATGACCGCCTGGCCACCACCAGCCTGACCATCCAGAGCCTGGCAGCCCAGGGGGCCGCGGCGGGGGCGGCGCTGGATGACGCCGAGCTGTACAAGATCAGGGAAACCCTCAAGGTGTTGAAAAAGCAGCACCCCTACACAGACTTTCCCAAATAGGCCCACAGCAGGCCGCCGGACTCAGCCCAGTGCCATTGTTTAGTGGTTGTATTGACCTGCATCAACGACAACCCCGGCGCCAATGGCTAATATGACCCTGTGATTATCGGTTGATATCACGACTTCTATCTCTGTTATTGCTTTAGGGGAACCTCGGTTCCCCTGTTTTTTTTGCCTGGGATTCAGGCCTTGCCCCGGCGCCCTCTGCTTTTCTCCAGCAGTTCATAGAGCTCGACAAACTGCTGGGTGAGGGGATGGGAGGGCGCGTAGTGAATCAGGGGCTTGCACTCGCTGTGGGACTCCCGCATTTTCACCGAGGCGCTCAGCTGCACTGGCAGGATCGGGTGCTTCTCGGCCTTTAGCTCCTCGATGATCTGGCTGGGGAGGTTGGCCCTGGGCTGAAACAGGTTGGCGACGATGCCGTCGATGCGCAGTTTTGAATTGTGGTCCTCGCGAACCTCCTCCAGCACTTCCAGCAGGCTGTACAGAGCCTGCCGGGAGAAGGCATCGCAGTCAAAGGGAATCAGGCAGCGGTCGGCGCAGATCAGTGCCGACTGGGTATAGAAGTTCAGGGCCGGCGCGGTGTCGATATAAAATTCGTCGAAGTCATCCGCCAGGCTGTCCAGTAAATCCCGCAGTTTGTAGATCTTGTGCTTGCTCTCCAGTTTGGTCTGGAGGTCGCTCAGGGCCGGACTGGAGGGAATCACGAAGAGGTTTTCGAATACGGTTTCATAGGAGTATTCGATGGCCTCGTTGCGGTTTTTGCGCAGTTTCAGCGAGTCCTCGAAATAGCTGGCGATGCTGGTTTCCAGCTGATCCGGGGTGGTGCCCAGCAGGTAGTGGGTGCTGTTGGCCTGGGGATCCAGGTCCACCACCAGTACCCGCTTGCCCCGGGTGGCGGCGATGGCCGCCAGATTACAGGTGATGCTGGATTTGCCCACGCCACCTTTTTGATTGAAAACAACTCTGCGCATAGCTTCCTCGCTATCTAGGGGTTTGCTGATGGGAACAGTACAGCGGCGGCCTCAGGGTCGGGCTGTGGGGTACAGCGTGTCCAGCTCAGGGGGCGGAGCCAAGTCCCGCCGGCGTGCTTCCCGAACCTTCCTGAGGGCGGCCTTGAGGGTGTCCAGGGTGGCCCCCGGGTCGCTGTCTCCGCCGCTACCATACAAACAATTGTCCACCTGGGTAAAGAGTTTCTCCAGCTCAGCGCCGTTGCCGAGAGCAGCCACATCCCCCAGGGTGTTGACCCTGGAGCCGGGCCAGAACAGCCTTCCCCAGTGGAGAACGCGGTCCCGCAGCTCCGCCAGCTGCGAGGGGTCAGTGGCCAGCACCCGACTGAAGGCCTCCTGCTCGCCGGCGTCCGACGGTGTGGCGGCGGGCGTTGGGGGGGGCGCTCCCCCGGGAGTTCGGAGCACAAGATAAGCCACCGCCACAGCCAGCAGCAAGTTGCCCAGCAGCGACAGGTAGAGGGGCCAGGAGGGCGCCGGGGTCAGCCCCCCCTCGCCGGCGGCGAGACCTTCTGCGGTCGCCGCAGCCCCCTGCCCACCGCCGCTGTCTGGTGCCGGCAGAACAGTGATGGTGACGGGTTCGAGGGCGGTTTCCTTGACGGTTTGCGACTGGGTGTCCCACCAGCTCACCCGGATTCCCGGCAGCGTCAGCTCGCCGGGGGCGGTGGGTACCAGGGCCACGGACTCGCTGCGGGAGCCCAGCACCCCGGCACTGGACAGGGTTTCGCTGATCTCCGGTTGGTCTGGATAAAGGCGGTAACCGTCGCCTTCGGAGATTTCCAGGGGGGGCAGTTGGGCGCCGGTCAGGCCCTGGGCGGTAATGGTGATGGCCCGGGTGATGGGTTCCCCGACCACGATGTTGTCCAGTGTGCGACTCCAGCGCTGGCTCAGGCTCAAACTCTGGGCGGGAATCCAGCTGCCCGTCACCTGGTCCGGAGCGGGCAGCACCTGCAGGGCCAGCTCCTCTCCCAGCAGGCGCACCGGCTTGCCACCACGGGCGAAAAACGAGGACGAGCCAAAGGGGTCGTTGCGCTCCGGAACCATCCCGGTGACGGTTATCCGGGGGATGATCAACTCCCCCACCTGTTCCGGGAACAGGGCGTATTTGATCTCCACCACCACATAATCCTTGCCCGCGATGGTCTTTTGATACTGGGCCTCGTGGACTTTCATGGCGATGGTCCGGGGAATCTCGGGTTCGGAAATATCCACCCCGGAGAGCATCACCGAGGTATGCAGGCGCACCGTGAGGATGGCCTGGGCCTGGACATAAACGGCCTCCTGGTCCAGCTCGGTTTCCAGGTAGATGGGCCGGTCCCCCGCCGGGGCGGTGGGGGCCTCGGTCACCTTCACGGGAATGGCGTCGCTCACCTGATTCTTGAAGCGGAAGGAGGGAATCACCAGGTCGCCGGTGCGCTTTGGCGCCAGGCCCAAAATCCACTCGGTCTTGGACTGATTGCTGCCGAACCCGAGGGCCAGCTGACTTTGGCGCTGGGTCGAGATGATTTCGAAATCCGCTGTCAGCACGGAGAAATCCGGCTCATCCATCACCTGTCCCTGGTAGCTGAGGGTCAGGGTCAGGGACTCGTTGACCGCCAGGGTGGTGCGGTCAACCTGGGCCTTGAGCCCAGAGGCCTGGAGGGCCTGGGTCAGCAGCAGGCCGACGGCGAGCACCAGCAGCCTGGCCACGGCGGTGAGTGGGATCCCAGTCATTACCAGCGTTCCTCCTGAAATTGGCCCGGGGGAGGGCGTGGACTGCGGCCTTCGTCGCGAAATCGCTGGCGGGCCTGGTATTCGAATTTGCGCCGCAGCAAACCGCCGGGGTCGTCGGGTACCCGGCGCAGCCAGTGGGCGTCGCTCTGGCCTTGGGGGGTGCCGTCCATCCCGGTGCTGCCGGTGGCGGTGTCCTCGCCGCCAGTCTCCCCTGGAGGGGGTGTTTCCCCTGCACCAGGCGCCTCCGCGACAGTCTCCCGGTCGGCAGCAGTTTCCCCGGGGTCGGCGCCCCCCGCAGGCGGGCCTGGGTCATCCCCGGCGCCCGCCCTGTCCCCCCCAGCGTCGCTTGGGCGCTGGGGTTTGCTGCCCATGTCCCGGCTCTGCTGCTGCCCCCTGTCACCGTCCTGGGGCTGTGGCGAGGAGCTCCCTCCTTGTTCCTGTTGCTCCTGTTGCTCCTGGTTTTTGAGCTGTTCCACCAGAGCTTTGTTGTAAGCGGCATCGGCCATTTGGGGAGCCAGGGCCAGGGCCTGGTCGTAGGCCTCGATGGCCCCCTCCAGGTCCCCGAGCTTGGCCAGGGCATTGCCCCTGTTGTAGTGGCCATCGGCGCCCGCCATGGCGGCGAAGGCTTCCGCTGCGGCGGCGTGATCCCCGGCCCGGCTGGCGGCGATGCCCCGCCAGCCGGGGTCTTCAAAGTGCTCCCTGGCCAGCTGGTGGTCGCCCCGATCCAGGGCCTTCAGGCCCTGCTGGTCCTTGCTCCACCACAGGTCCTGCCACAGGTCGGCACGGCTGTGGGGGGCATGGCTGAGGGGAATCAGCAGCAGGCCGAGGAACAGGCCGCGGCGAAACATCAACGCCGCCAGGGGCACCAGCAGCAGTGCCACCCAGGGTCCCCGGTCCTGCCAAGTGTCCAGGTCTCGCTCCAGCTGGCGCATCTCGCCGCCGGCCCCGGTGCTGAGAAATCCCAGCACCGCATCGATATCGACGTCACTGGCGGTAAGGCTGCGGTAGATGCCGCCACTGCGTTCCGCCAAGCCCCTCAGCTCGGCACTGCGCAGGCGGGCAATGACGATGGCGCCGCTGCCGTCCCGGGCAAAGCCCTGTTCGCCCACCGGGATCGGCGCCCCGTCATCGCTACCGACCCCGATAATGGACAGGCGAAAACCAGGATGGCCCCGGAGTGTCGCCGCGATGGCTTCCCTGGCATCCCGGGTCATGCCGTCGCTCACCAACAGCAGGTCCCCGTCCAGGTGGCCGGCATTGAGGGCCAGTTCCAGGGCCAGGTTGACGGCAGCTTCCGGGCTGCTGCCCGCGGCCGGCATGAGGTCGGGGTGGAGTACCGGCAGCAGGTGGACAATGGTATTGGTGTCGTCCGTCAGGGGGCTCACCACATGGGCGTCACCGGCGTAGGCCACCAGCCCGACGCTGCCCTCCCGGTGGGCCTTGAGCAGGTCGGTGATCTTCAGTCGGGCCCGGGTCAGGCGGTCGGGCACCAGATCTGCCGCCAGCATCGAAGGGGAGAGGTCAAACATCACCACCAATGCCCGCTCCTGGCGGTGGCTGTGGGTGGGCTGCTTGCTCCAGGTGGGCCCCGCCAGGGCCAGGCAGGTGATGACCGCCGCCGCCAGTAGCCACAGCCTCAGGTCGAGGCCGGGGCGACCTTTGCCCACCACCAGAAAGGGCAACAGTTCGCTGGCTATCACCCCGCCCCAGGCCCCGACGGAGCGCCGCGGTTTGCCCGGTAACCAGAGACACAGCAGTGGCGCCACCACCGCCGCCAGCCACCAGGGCCGCAGGAAGTGGAAGTGCTGGAGGGCGGCGACAAATTCAGTCACGGCGGCCGGCTCCGGTGTGGACAATCAGTCCCAGGAAGGCGAGAAAGGCCACCGTCAGGGGCCAGTAGAAGAGGTCGGCGGTGGGGCGGAGGAGGTCATCTTCCTGGGGCACGGGCTCGATCTCGTTGAGGGTGGCGTAGATCTCCTGGAGTTGATGTGGATTGCGGGCGCGGAAAAAGCGGCCGCCGGTGAGCTCGGCAATGTCCCTCAGGGTGTCTTCGTCGACGTTGGCGCTGGGGCTGCTGAGGCCGAGTCCAAACAGGGATCGGGTTGCCCTGGGGTCGCCACTCACCCCTATGGTGTGGATGCGAATGTTGCTGTTCGCCGCCAGTTCCACCGCCTTGGCGGGGGGCAGTTCGCTGGCGGTGTCGCTGCCGTCGCTGAGGAGGATCAGCACCCTGGTGTTTTCCGGGCGGGACGCGAGGCGTTTGATGGCGATACCAATGGCGTCGCCGATGGCGGTGGCCGGTCCGGCAAAGCCGGTCCTGGCTTCGTTGAGCATGGTGTGGACGGTGCGCCGGTCAAAGGTGAGGGGCACCTGGAGGTAGGCCTGGGAACCGAACAGAATCAGCCCCAGGCGATCCCCCTTGCGCTGCTGGACGAAATCCCCCACCACGTCCTTGACCACCCCCAGTCGCGGGTAAACAGTGCCGCCCACCACCATATCCTCGATTCTCATGCTGTCGGAGATATCCACCGCGATCAGCAGATCCCGGCCACTGGTGGGCAGGGCCACAGGTTCACCGATCCACTGGGGTCTGGCCAGGGCCAGCACCAGTGCCACCCAGGTCAGGGTCATCAACAGCAGCACCGGGAGGTTCGCCCTCGGGGTGTCGCCCGCCGCAAAGCGGGCGGCGATCCGGGTGTAGAGGGGTGCCCGCAGGGCCTGGCGCTGGCGGGGGACCGCCGGCATCAGTCTGTGCACCGCCAGGGGCAGGGGCAACAAGACCAGCAGCCAGGGCCAGGCAAGGTTCAGCACAGGTCACCCCGGCGGTGTTTTTTGATCCACAGGGCGAGGGTTTCCATCAGGGCCCGGCGCTGTTGGGCGCTCAGGGCGGCGCCATCGCCATAGAGGTAGGCGTCGATGCCGGTGCCGGAATGCCGCAGTTCGGCACTGAAGTTGCCCTGGGTAACACCATCGATATGGCTGAGCAGCTCTGCGGCGGAAGCGCTCACCAGGGGGCTTTGGGGGGCCGCGGTTTTGATGGTTCGGCGCACCAGTTTCAGCCCCTCGGCGAGGGGATTTTCGGATCCGCGCACCTGTTCATGGAGCACTGTGGAGGCCCGCCTCCGGTAAGCGTTGGCGCTGCGGTGGCGACGCCATGCGGCGACCCCCAGGGCCACCAGAAGCAACAGCAGGCCCCCCGTCAGCCACCAGCCCGGGGCCGGGGGCCACCACCCGGGGGGCGGCGGCAGGTGCATGTCCCGCAGCTGGTCCAGGGTCATGGCCGCCTCCCGCCCCTGGCGGCGCCGTAGGCTGAGGTGAGCACCGGCAAGCTGGGCTTGTCGGTGCTCAGGGCAATGAGGCTGCTCCCCAGGCGTCCCGCCATTTGCTCCAGTTGGCGTTGGCGGCGCACGAAGGCTTTGCGGAAATCTTCCCGGACCCCAATATCCCGGCTGTCGAGAACTGCCTGCCGGCGGCCGTCGCTGACCGCGTAGCGCCCCGGGGGCGGGAGCTCCGCTTCCAGGGGGTCGGAAATGCTGGCCAGCACGATGTCGCAGTGCCGGGCGAGGGGGAACAGCTGCTTTTCACAGCCCGGGTCCAGATCGTGAAAGTCGCTGATCAGCACCAGGGTGGACCCTGGAGCGGCGATACGGCGCAGGCTTTCGATCATCTCCTGGAGGCTGATGGCGTCGCTTCTGGGTTCAAGTAATTCCTGACAACTTTTTCGCATATCATTGATAAAACGGAGAACATTATGCTTGCTGCGCCGGGCGCGAATGTCCCGCTGTCCGTCGGGGGTGAAGATCAGTCCACCCACCCGGTCGTTGGCGGCCAGCCCCGCCCAGGCCAGGGTGGCGGCGACTTCACAGGCCACCATGGATTTCAGTCGCCGGCTGCCAAAGAACATGCTGTTGCGCAGGTCGAGGGCGATCAGCAGTGGCCGCTCCCGCTCCTCCCGGAACACCTTGGTGTGGGGCTGGGTGGTGCGCGCCGTGACCCGCCAGTCGATGGTGCGGATATCGTCTCCCGGTTGGTAGGGTCTGACCTCCTCAAAATCCATACCCCGGCTGCGATACCTGGATCGGTAGCCACTCCCCGCCGAGGTGGCCTGGCGCTTGGGGAAAAAGCGCAAGTGACGGGCCTGAAAGCGCAGCTCCACCAGTTGGCTGATGCTGGGCACGGCAATGCCTTCGGCTGTGGACAACATCGCAGGCGCCCTCAGGCCGAGGGTACGCAGGCCAGCAACCCGTCCAGCACCCGGTCGGGGGTGATGCCTCCGGCCTCGGCGTCAAAGCTGAGGATGATGCGGTGGCGCAACACGTCGTGGAACACCTCGCGAATGTCGTCCGGAGTGACGAACTCCCGCCCCGCCAGCCAGGCGTTGGCCCTGCTGCAACGGTCGAGGGCGATGGTGGCCCTGGGGCTGGCGCCGTAATCCAGCCACTGGGGCAGCTCCTTGCCGTAGGCCGCTGGTGTGCGGGTGGCCAGCACCAGCTGCACCAGGTATTCCTCCACCTCGGCGGCCATGTGGATCTGCATCACTGACCTGCGGGCGGCAAAGATCGTGGCCTGGCTGAGCTTGGTGGGGGGCGAGTGGTTGTGGTCGAACGCCTCTTCCCGGGACAGGCGCAGGATCTCCCGCTCACTGGCGGCGTCCGGGTAAGCCACGGTGACATGCATCAAAAACCGGTCGAGCTGCGCCTCCGGCAGGGGATAGGTGCCCTCCTGCTCGATGGGGTTCTGGGTGGCCATCACCAGAAACAGCGTCGGCAGGGGGT
>CAZWUP010000044.1:0-15487 GCA_964637045.1 uncultured Porticoccaceae bacterium
GCGCGGCTGCTTTGGCGGCTGCACCTTCTGCTCCATCACCGAGCACGAGGGGCGCCTCATCCAGAGCCGTTCGGAAGATTCCATCATCCGTGAAGTAGAGGCCATCCGCGACAAGACCAAAGGCTTTACCGGGGTGATTTCCGATCTCGGCGGCCCCACCGCCAACATGTGGCGGCTGAACTGCAAGAGCAAGGCCATCGAGGAGAGCTGCAAGCGGCTGTCCTGCGTGTATCCCGGCATCTGCGTCAACCTGAACACCGACCAGACACCGCTGATCCACCTCTACCGCCGCGCCCGCGCCCTGCCCGGAGTGAAGAAGGTGCTGATCGCCTCCGGCCTGCGCTACGACCTCGCCGTGGAAAGCCCCGAGTATGTGAAGGAACTGATCACCCACCATGTGGGCGGCTACCTGAAGATCGCCCCCGAGCACACCGAGAACGGCCCCTTGGCGAAGATGATGAAGCCGGGCATGGGCACCTATGAGCGCTTCAAGGAGATGTTCGAAAAGTTTTCCCGGGAGGCGGGCAAGGAGCAGTATCTGATCCCCTACTTCATCGCCGCCCACCCCGGCACCAGCGCCGAAGACATGATGAACCTGGCCCTGTGGCTAAAGGAGAACGGCTTTCGCGCCGACCAGGTACAGACCTTCTACCCCTCCCCCATGGCCATGGCCACCGCCATGTACCACAGCGGCCGCAACCCCCTGCAGCGGGTGTCCCGCAAACGCGGTGACCAGGTGGAGTCCGCCAAGGGCCTCATCGCCCGCCGCCTGCACAAGGCGTTTTTGCGCTACCACGACCCCGACAACTGGCCCCTGCTGCGGGAAGCCCTGCAACAGATGGGTCGCGGCGACCTCGTCGGCAATGGCAAGCACCAGCTGATCCCCCGCTTCCAGCCCCGCAGCTGGAAACCCAAGGACACCCCGGCGGGCAAACGCATCCTCACCCAGCACACCGGCTTGCCCCCCCGCGGCGACCAGCTGCCCCCGCGCGCCGCCAAGGGCCGCAAGCCGGGGCGATCAGCTCCGGCCCGCAAGGCCCGCTGAAGGCCCCCGAACCACTGTTATCCACCGCCATTGCTGTGCCCCAGGTTGGCGGGCAACTACCGGCAACTGTTGGGCTTATTGCAGTGCCATTCGTTACGCCAGAGAGTTGTGGCACAGCAATGAGCCACCACAAAAAAGCCCGCGACCAAGGCGCGGGCTTTTTTGTGCAATGGCCGTCGGCCCTATTCCCGCACCAGCCTGAAGGCCCCCAGGTCGCCGCTGTTGTCGAGCACATACAGGGTCTCGCCGTCGGAGATAATGGGCGCCCTGAGGCCGCTGCCATCCACCTTGCGGCGGCCCACATAGCGGCCGTCGCTGGCGTCCAGCACATGGAGGTAGCCCTCGGCATCCCCCACCGCCACATGGCTGCCGACCCCCGCGGGCGCGGTCAACTGGCGGTAGGTCAGCTGGGTGTTGCTCCACAGCGGCTGGCCGGAGTTGCTGCTCAGGGCCTGGACTTCATCCCTGGCCAGGGTTATGAAGATCCGGTCCTCGCCAAAACCCGGCTGCTGATAGCTGGAGGCGTCCTGGTACCACAGGCTGCGCCCGGTGCCGCGAGTAATGGCGGCGGCGCGACCCTGGTAGCTGGTGGCATAGACCACGTCCCCCACCAGGATCGGCGAGCCGGCGATATCCACCATGCGCTCAAGCTCGGAGCGACCCTTGGGCATGGCCACCCGGTTCTCCCACAGCAGGCTGCCGGTGAGGGGATTGAGGGCAATTACCTTGCCGTTGGCAAACCCCGCGACCACGGTGTTGTCCGTTATCACCGGAGAGGTACCCGAGCGCAGGGTGAGGGACGGAATATCCACCCGGTAGCGCCACAGCTCGCCGCCGCTGATGGCGTCGAGGCCCACCAGGAAACCGTCGAGACTCTGCGCCACCACCACCTGGCCGTTGGTGACCGGGGCGGACAGCACCTCCTTGCCGACATTGGTGTGCCAACGCTCATCGCCGCTGGCGCTGTCGAGGGCAATGATACGGCCGTTGCGACCGGCGACCAGCACCAGGCCGGCGCCAAAACCGACACCGCCGCTGAGCTCGCGCTTGAGATTTTCCCGCCACAGGACCTTGCCGGAGGCGGTGTCGATGGCCGATACCCGGCCCTTGCTGTCGGCGCCGTAGATGACGCCGCCGCCGAGGACCGGCACCAGGCTGGCATCGAGCTGCTTTTGACCCGCCCCCAGGCTCGTGGACCAGACCTTGTCCACCTTCAGCTCTTCGCTGAAATCCACCAGCTTGGCGGGAGCCAGTTCGTCGACTTCGTCGCTCTCCCAAAATTTAAGTGAGCTGCACCCGGTCAGCAGTGTCGCGGCAAGTAGTAGAACTGGCAGTCTCATCAGGCATCCTCCTCCCCGATCCCGGCATCCTCTGACGGGGCCGACATCACGTCATTCAGTTTAAGTTCCAACAGCGCCCTGGAGCGTGCTTCATTGGGTGAGATCAGATCCAGCGCCCCCTGGAAAGCGGCCCTGGCGTCGTCGCTGTCGCCCCTGGCGGCAAAGATATCACCTTTGAGCTCCAGGTAGAGAGGTGCAAATGCGTCGGGATAGGGCTCGGCGAGCAATTCCAGAGCCCGGTCGGAGTTGTCCCGGGCCTGCTCGACGGCGGCAAGACGCAGCTTGACCAGCGCCCGCAGGGCCTCTTCATCCGCCGTGGCCAGCACCCACTCCAATTCGCTGGCCGCGGTATCAAAGTCCCCATCGGCCGCCGCCACACGGGCGATGGTGAGCGCCGCCAGCTGGCCGTAGCGGCTGTCGCCACCCAGTTGCTTCAGGGTTTCCCCGTGGTTGGCGAGGGTTGTCGCGCTGTCCTCGCTGCCCTCCTGCTCCCAGCGGGACAGGCTGTCGACCATGGCCATATAGACCACCGAGGCCTGCTCCGCCTGCTCCAGCTTGCGCTCCTGCCAAGAGTTCCAGCCAAACCAGCCCCCCAGGGTCACCACCAGCGCCAGCAACAGCCCTGTGCCGTACTTGTGCCACCACTTCTTCAGCGCCTCGAGTTGTTCTTCATCACTGAGATGATCCGCCACACCTGACTCCCGGTTAGTTTAGTTGTTGCGCGATGAGCGCCGCCGCGTCGGCCACCGGCAGGGTCTGCTGGGGCCGCTCCTCCCGCAGGAACTTGATGGTGACCACCCCCGCCGCGGCCTCATCTTCGCCAACGATAAGGGCGATCACGGCGCCACTGCGATCCGCCTTCTTGAGCTGGGATTTGAAACTGCCGCCGCACTGGCTGAGCACCCGCGCGGCGGGACAGGCCGAGCGCAGGGCTTCGGCGGCCACCAGTGCCGCAGCGGCCACGTCTCCCACCCCCGCGACATAGACATCCACCCCCCGGGAGACGGTTACCGGAACCGCGGCGGCCACCTCCAGCAGCATCACCAGCCGCTCCACACCCATGGCGAAGCCCACCGCCGGGGTGGGCTTGCCCCCCAGCTGCTCCACCAGACCGTCGTAGCGGCCGCCGGCACACACCGTGCCCTGGGCGCCGAGGGACGCGGTGACCCATTCAAACACTGTTTTGCCGTAGTAATCCAGGCCCCGCACCAGTTTGTCGTTGAGGGTATAGGGAACCCCCGCGGCGTCGAGGATCTGGCGCAGGCGACGAAAGTGATCTGCGGCCTCCTCCCCCAGGTAATCGCCGAGCCGGGGGGCGTCCGCCAGCAGCGCCTGGGTGTCCGGGTGCTTGCTGTCGAGAATCCGCAGGGGGTTGGTGTCCAGGCGCCGCCGGCTGTCCTCGTCCAGGGCCTCCTTGCGGCTCGCCAACCAGGTCACCAGGTCGCCCCGGTACCTGGCCCGGTCGGCGCTGGTGCCGAGGGAGTTCAGCTCCAGACTGACGTGGTCCGCCAGCCCCAGCTCCCGCCACAGCCGGTGGGTGAGAATCAGCAGTTCGCCATCGATATCCGGCCCCTCGAGGCCAAAGACCTCGGCGCCGATCTGGTGAAATTGCCGCAGGCGCCCCTTCTGGGGACGCTCGTAGCGAAACATGGGCCCCCGGTACCAGAGCCGCGGCGCCTGGTTGAACAGCCCGGCCTGCTCACAGGCGCGGACACAGCCCGCGGTGCCCTCGGGGCGCAGGGTGAGGCTGTCGCCGTTGCGGTCGGCAAAGGTGTACATCTCCTTCTCGACGATATCGGTAACCTCGCCGATGGAGCGCTTGAACAGCTCCGTCGGCTCGAGGATGGGAAAGCGAATCTCCCGCAGACCGTAGCGCTCAAAGGTGTCACGAACCCGGTCTTCGAGATATTGCCAGACAGGGGACTGATCGGGGAGCAGGTCGTTCATGCCCCGGATGGACTGAATTTTTTTCATCGCTTAGCCGGACGTCCCTTGTGCCACAGTCTCTGTGGAGGTGGCAATGATGTCACTGTCGGCCCTGGCCCTGGCGGCGGCCTTGGCGCGAATCATCCGCTCCAGGTTGTCCACCAGGTCGTCCTGGGTCAGCTTGGTGCTGATCCGGCCATCCTCGTAAACCAGGTTGTTGGGGGTGCCGCCGGTCAGGCCGAGGTCCGACACCTTGGCTTCGCCAGGGCCATTGACCACGCAGCCGATAATGGACACATTCATGGGCACGGTGATGTCCTCGAGGCGCTGCTCCAGGGCGTTGACGGTGGCGATCACATCAAAGTTCTGCCGCGAGCAACTGGGACAGGCGATCAAATTGATGCCCTTGGACCGCAACCTGAGGCTTTTGAGCAGGTCCCAGCCCACCTTGACCTCTTCCACCGGGTCCGCCGCCAGGGAAATCCGCAGGGTGTCGCCAATGCCCTCCATCAGCAGGATGCCCAGACCGACGGCGGATTTCACCGTGCCGGAGCGCAGGCCGCCGGCCTCGGTGATACCCAGATGCAGGGGGTTGTCGATCTGGGCGGCGATCAAGCGGTAGGCGGCCACCGCCATAAACACATCGGAGGCCTTGAGGCTGAGCTTGAAGTTCTGAAAGTCGAGGCGATCGAGAATATCGATATGGCGCAGCGCCGACTCCACCAGGGCCTCGGCCGTGGGCTCGCCGTACTTGCGCTGCAGCTCCTTCTCCAGGGAGCCGGCATTGACCCCGATGCGGATCGGGATATTGAGGTCGCGGGCCTTCTCCACCACCGCCCGCACCCGGTCCTCGCGGCCGATATTGCCGGGGTTGATGCGCAGGCAGTCCACCCCCAGGTCGGCCACCCGCAGGGCGATCTTGTGGTCGAAATGGATATCCGCCACCAGGGGTACTTCCACCTGGGCGCGAATCCGGCCAAAGGCCTCGGCGGCGTCCATCGAGGGCACGGACACCCGCACGATATCGGCGCCGGCCCGCTCCATGCGCTGAATCTGGGCCACGGTGGCAGCCACATCCGTGGTCTCGGTATTGGTCATGCTCTGTACCGAGATGGGGGCGTCGCCGCCCACGGCAACCTTGCCCACCATGATCTGGCGGGATTTGCGGCGGACTATGGGGCAGTGGCTGTGGTCGGTCATTTTCCGAGGACAAGCTCCGCGGCGAGGGTGTCGGGATTGGCGGCGACGGCCACCGCCTCCCCCAAATAGGTGATGGCAACTCCGGGTCCGTAACCGAGCTTGACGGCAAAGGGCGGGGTGCCCTCCAACTGGAGCCTGGTGCCGGCCCGCTGCAGGGCAACCGCGAGAATGTGATCCTCGGCGTCCACCACCTCCACCCAACTGTCGGTGACAAAATCCAGCTGGAGATGGCGGTCGCCACTGGCGGCGGGGGCCACTGCCTGCTCCGCCGGGAAGGGGGCGGCCGCCTCAATCCCCTGCTCCGCGCCGGGTTGGGGCTCCGCGAGGATGGCGCCAAACACCAAGGAGGTGGCCAACAGCAGGGCCGCGGCCGACCCCGCCATGGCCACCAGCGACCGCCCCTCGGGGTCCCCCGCCGGGGGCGACGGCGCCAGGCCGTTCTGTTCGAGGTAGCGCTGATAACTGGCCAGCACCGGTGCCGGGCGCACCCCCACCAGCTCGGCGTAGCGGCGCAGGTAACCGCGCACAAAGACCGCTCCCGGCAGGCGCCGATGGTCATCCCCCTCGAGGGCGGCAAAGAGTGAATCCGTCAGCCCCAGCTGGCGCTGCACATACCCCGCGGGAATACCCTTGGCGGCACGGGCCTCCGCCAGCCCGCGGCCAGGTGCCGGGGAGGATTCATCGCTGAGCAACGGCGCGCTGTTGTACTTATCGTGCTTCATTTTTCAGCCATTCCTGGTAACGCTGATTTTCAGGGGAATCGGGGAACATTTTCGACAATGCCAGGCCCTTGCTGGCCACCCCATCCCTGTTGCCGGCCTGGGCATCCAGCCTCACCCCCAGCCACAGGCTGCGGGCCTGGGGCGCGGAGAGTGTAGCAAAAGCGTCGAGGTATTGCCGCGCCAGACGAAAGTTTTCCCTGTTGTGGTAGAGCTCCGCCAGCTCCAGATAGGGAGCGGCATAGCGGGGCCTCAGGGCCAGCGAACGCTTCCACGCGTCCTCGGCGGCCTCGACCTCGTCGAGCCTGACGGCGGTTACCCCGAGGCTGTAGAAAACCTGGGGCCGCAACTCGTAATTGACATCGTCGGACGCCGCGAGAAACTGCTTGTAGGCGTCCTTGAAACGACCCTCCTGAAACAGGAACACCGCATAGTTGTTTCGCGCGCGGGTGAAGTCCCGGTCGTAGGCCAGGGCCTTCTTGAAGTGGTCTTCGGCGAGACTATTCTCCTGCTCCAGCTGCAACAACAGCGCCATCCCGTGGTGGGCGCCAGCGGAGCGGCTGTCGATCTCCAGGGCCTTGAGCAGATGGGTTCTGGCCATCTGGCGATTGCCCTCGCCGATATAGTTGAGGCCGAGCTGAATATGGTCGGTGAGGGCCTTGTCGATGGAGGCGCCGGAGTTTTTGACCTTGCTGGTGGTACAGCCGGCAACGGCCAACAGGGCAATGACCAGCAGATTCAATACCGCTGTTTTCAGCGCCACTTTACGCAATGTTGTCCCCCATCCCCATCAGTTTCACCGGACGTTCCTCATCAGCCCGCTGGTAGCGCTGCTGATACCTCTCCTTGCGCCGGGTTTTGTCGTTGAACTCACCGGCCAATTGACCACAGGCGGCGGCGATATCGTCGCCCCGGGTGGTGCGCACGGTAACCGTGTACCCCGCCTGGGTAAGGATATCCCGGAACCGGTGCCGGGAATTGTTGGAAACCCGCCCATAGCCGGAGTTGGGAAAGGGGTTGAAGGGAATCAGGTTGATCTTGCAGGGCAGCGTGCGCAGCAACTCCGCCAACTGGTGGGCGTGCTCCGGGCGGTCGTTGACCTGATCCATCAGGGTGTACTCCACGGTCACCTTGCGGTGGGTGTCCGGCAGCCGGTCGAGATAGTTCCTGGCGGAGGCGACCAGGGTTTCCACCGGGTACTTGCGGTTGATGGGCACCAGCTGGTTGCGCAGTTCGTTGTTGGGGGCGTGGAGGGAAATGGCCAGGGACACGTCGGTAAAATCCGCCAGCCGGTCCAGCTGGGGAACCACCCCGGCGGTGCTCAGGGTCACCCGGCGCTTGGACAGGCCATAGGCGCAGTCGTGCATCATCAGGTTCATGGCGTCGACGACGTTGTCGAAGTTCATCAGCGGCTCCCCCATGCCCATCATCACCACATTGGTGACCGGGCGGTCGGCGCGGGGACCGAACATGGCAAAGGAATCCAGCACCACCCACAACTGGCCGACGATCTCGGCGGCGGACAGGTCGCGGTTGAACCCCTGCTTGCCGGTGGCGCAGAAACTGCAGTCGAGGGAGCAGCCCACCTGGGAGGAGACACACAGGGTGCCGCGCTCGTTGTCGGGAATCCACACCATTTCCACCGACTCGCCGCAGTCCATGCGCACCAGCCACTTGCGGGTGCCGTCGGCGGAGACATGGTGCTCCACCAGCTCGGGGGGACGCACCTCGGCCACCTCCGCCAGCTTGTCCCGCAGGGCCTTGGAGAGATCCGTCATCTGGGCAAAATCCCGCACCCCCCGCTGGTGGATCCACTTGAGCACCTGGGGCACGCGGAAGCGCTTCTCGCCAAGACCGGCGAAAAATTGCTCCAGCTTTTCAGCAGAAAGCCCCAGCAGGTTGACTTTCTCCCCGCGGGGCTTGGCGACGGCGGCGGATGGCAGCTCTGACATTGGGCTCAACCCGACGTTTTCGGGACAGGAATAACAGCGGCCATCTTAGCGGGGACAGAGCTCTTTGTCGTCGAAAAAGTACTTGATTTCGCGATCCGCGGCAGCGGGGGAGTCCGAGCCGTGAACGGCGTTGGCGTCGATGGTTTCGGCGAAATCGGCGCGAATGGTGCCGGCGGCGGCTTCCTGGGGATTGGTGGCGCCCATCAGCTCCCGGTTGCGGGCGATGGCGTTGTCCCCTTCCAGCACCTGGATCACCACGGGACCGGAGGTCATAAAGCCCACCAGATCATTGAAAAAGGGGCGGCCCTTGTGCTCGGCGTAGAAGCCTTCGGCCTGCTCCCGGGACAGGTGGGTCATTTTCGCGGCAACGATCTTGAGGCCATCCTTCTCGAAACGGCTGAGAATTTCACCGATAACGTTCTTGGCAACGGCATCGGGTTTGATAATCGACAGGGTTCTTTCTTTGGCCATGATGGGTCTCCACTGGGTATTTTGCGCGCCGCCTTCGCGCGGGTCGCGGGGCTTCGGCGGAACTTAAAAAGGGCCGCGAATTTTACCCTTCGATTCAGGGGCATACAAGCAAAACCTGGGTTCCGCTCCAGGGCCCTGGCGGGCCAAAACGAAAAAGACCGGCGGAGCCGGTCTGTTTCGTGAAGCCAAGCTGTCAGTGGCGCGCCGCGGTCACTCCTCCAGCAGGGAGTTCATGTCAACCATGGACTCGGCAAACTCTTCCTTGAACTCCTGAACCACCTGGCCCGCGCTCTTGACGCTGTCCACCAGGCCCACCCCTTGGCCAACCCAGTAACTCACCAGCTCCCTGGCCTTGGGGTTGCCGCCTTCGGCGGCCTTGTCGATGCGGGCAAAGGCCGGCTGGGACAACAGACCCATCATTGGCATCGGCAGGGCCCCCGGGCTGACGGGGCCGTCCCAGGCCTCGTGCCAGGCGGACTTGAGCTGGCGGGAGGGCTTGCCGGTGCGACTTTTCGACCTGATGGTATCCCGGGACGACGCGGCGATCATCTTCTCGCGGAACACCTCGGTGGTCTCGGACTCAGTGGTGGCGAGCCATACCGAGCCGGTCCACGCCCCCTGGGCACCCATGGCCATGCAGCCCGCCATCTGGCGGCCGGTCATAATGCCGCCCGCGGCCAGCACCGGCACCGGTTTGATGTCCTTGATGGCGCGAATCACCTCAGGGATAAGCACCAGGGTGGAGACCTCGCCGCAGTGACCGCCGGCCTCGGTACCCTGGGCGACGATAATGTCCACCCCGGCCTTGACCTGGCGAATGGCGTGCTCCTTGGCCCCCACCAAGGCCGCCACCGGCACCCCAAAGGCCTTGCCCCGGTCGATCATGGACTGAGGCGCGATGCCCAGGGCATTGGCCACCAGTCCCACCTTGTGTTTGAAGATCACATCCATCAGCTTCTCGCCGATATCGTGCATGGTGGTGGGCAGCTTGATGGCCACCGCCTCCTCCTCACTGACAGTGATGCCGTAGCTGGCCAACAGCTCCACCAGGAATTTGCGGTGCTCGGGGGGCACCTTCGCGGCGAGCTGCTCGGCGGTAATGTTCTGGGCGATGCCACCGGTGTTCTCCGGTATCAGGATGTCCACGCCGTAGGGCCTGCCATCGGTGTGTGCCTCGATCCAGTTGAGCTCGACCTCCAGCTGCTCGGGGGTGAAGCTGCTGCCCCCCAGGACGCCGAAACCGCCGGCGCGGCTGACCGCCGCCACCACGTCGCGACAATGGCTGAAGGCGAACAGAGGAAACTCACAGCCGACCATTTTACAGAGTTCGTTATTCATGACGCACAATACCTCAGGGTAGTTAGGTGACAGTTTCTCCCTTGCGGGCATGGTGCTACTATGGGCCGAATGGGCCCCCCGATGAAGGACAATTGCGGACTTTCGACGTCACATCAGCGGGCTGTCTCAGCGGAAGTCGCCGTTAGAGAGCCACAGTTAGAGAGCTAGAGAGTCACAGTAATTTCCCTATGGCAACCCGTCCCCCCAGTCCCGATTACTCCTCGGCAGCCCAGCGGCTTCTCTACGGCGCAACATCTCGCAAACTGCCCCTTGAGCCCCTGCTGGCCAAAGCGGGAATCGATCCCGCCAGCCTGGACGACCCCCACCAGCGGCTGAGGGGGCAGCAATACCTGCGCCTGCTGCGCACCGTCAACACCGAGCTGGGGGATGAGTTCTTTGGCCTCAGCCGCCGCCCCAGCAAAAGGGGCACCTTTGCCATGATGGCCAAAACCGGCCTCCACTGCGAAACCCTCAAAGCCTTTATAGAGCACTGCTGCGAGTTTTACCGCCTGACCACCGACGACCTGGAGTTCGTCTTCAGCCAGGAGGGTGACGTCGCCACCCTCAGTCTGCGCCAGAGTGAGCTGGAGTTCGATCCGGACCAGTTCCTCGCCGAGTATTGGCTGCTCCACCTGCACCGCATGTTCAGCTGGATGACGGGCTTTATGATCCCCCTGCTGGCCGTCAACTTCACCAGTGGCGAGGAACCTGGACCCCACCGCCTGATCTACTACCTGCGCAGCGACTGGCAGCCGGGCCAGGCCGCCAACAGCTTTGTCTTCCACGCCAAGTACCTGAGCCTGCCGGTGGTGAAGACCCTGCCGGAACTCAAGGAGCATATGTCCCCCGACGTCGACCGGGCGCCCATCTGGCCCGACGACGTGCTGACCTGGAGTCAAGGCGCGCCTCAAGCTGACCTTCGACAACCGCCAGCCACCGGAGGACATCAACCAGGTGGCCGGCAGCCTGTGCACCACCAGCCGCAGCCTGCGCCGCCATTTGCGGGACGAAGGCACCACCTACCAGCAACTGCTGGACGAAATGCGCCGCGACCTGGCCATCGAGAAGCTTCACTTCCAGCACCTGTCGGTAACCGACGTGGCTGAGCAGCTGGGGTTTTCCGAGCCGCGCTCCTTCTCCCGGGCCTTCAAACAGTGGACCGGCACCTCCCCCCGCCGCTACCAGGCCGACGGCACCGCGTAACCCCCTGCTGAAGACCTTGGGAGCCCGTCGAGTCCGCCACCCGGGGCCGTGGCTTAACACTGAATTTGACTTGTATGAGCCCTTTGTCCTACGCTCGAACAGCTGTTACAACTATTTTCAAGGCAGCGCCAAAAAAACCTTTGCCACACTGAAAACTCAGGGGAAAACCATGAAAAAACAACGATTTGCGAAATCCTTGCTCGCAGCGAGCATCGCCGTGTCCGGCGTTGGTCTGACCGGCCAGGCCCTCGGCGCCATCGGCCTGGAAGAAATTGTCGTCACCGCCCGGAAACGGGAAGAGGCCATTCAGGACATTCCGGTGGCGGTCACCGCGGTCACCGGGGAGATGTTTGAGCGCTCTGCGATCTCAAATTTCTCCGAAGCCACCGCCCTCACCCCCGGCTTTGCCGTGGCCCCAGGCACCACCTCACCCCAGGCCCTGACCCTGAGTATGCGCGGCAGCGTCCAGAACAGCGACCTGATTACCGACGACCACTCCGTGGGCGTCTATGTGGACGGCGTCTACATCGCCCGCACCTACGGCATCGGCATGGACCTCCTGGACCTGGACAGCCTCCAGGTGCTGAAAGGCCCCCAGGGCACCCTGTTCGGCCGCAACTCCACCGCCGGCGCCCTGCTGCTGAAAACCAAGGACCCGCTGCTGGGTGAATTCGAGGGCTCCGCCAGCCTGACCGGCGGCACCGACCACACCCGGGGCGAACTGATCGTCAACCTGCCCCTGGGGGATATGCTCGCCTTTCGGGTCGCCCACCAGGAAAACGAGCGGGACGATTACGTCAAGAACGTCGCCAACGACCCCAACGACCCCCTCTACACCCAGTACAACAACCTGAGGCCCTATACCGCCTCGAAAAACTTCGACACGGAAATCGGCGGCTACGAAAACTCCACCACCAGGGCCAAGCTGCGCTTCGCCCCCACCGACACCCTCGACATGGTGCTGTCCTGGGAGCAGTTCGAATCCGACCTCAAGGGCCCGATCCGCGAGCAGGTATGGATGGCCGGCGACATCATTCCCAGGGACAAGGGTGACGACACCCTGTCCCTGGACTTTGACCCCCGCGCCTACGCCGAGACCGAGACCCTCAACTTTACCGCCACCTACGAGGCGGATTTTGGCGAGCTCACCTTTATCGCCGGCAACCGGGAGTACCGCAACCTCAACGAGGCCGACTACGACGGCGGCGGCTATGCCGCGGCCCCCTGGGTGATTTCCCCCACCACCACCTCTGTCCGCCGCCACGGCTCCTTCGGCCGCAGCGCAGGGGAACAGGACTCCCTGGAACTGCAGCTGGTAACCAGCTTTTTTGACGACAAGGTGGACCTGACCACTGGCGTCACCTACTTCGAGGAAGAGGCCACCTACTACGACTACAGCTACGGCAACTACGTCTACGACCCGGTGCACACCTTCATTATCCAGAACTTCCGCGCCGCGGGGGGCAACTGGGTGTCTCTGGACACCGAGAGTCTGGGTTTCTACGCCCAGGGCAGCTGGCACATCAACGACGTCTCCAACCTGACCCTGGGTCTGCGCCGCACCGAGGATGACAAGGAAGCCCTGATCTGGGGCTCCTCCTCCCAGGTTGCCATCGGCGTCCTGCCCACCTGGGACTTTATCGGCTACCGCAACTCCCTCACCGCCCGCTCCGGCTCCCTGATCATCAGCGAGCCCTCCGCCACCTTTGACTCCACCGACTGGCTGGTCAGCTATGACTACCGCCTGAACGAGGACGTGATGGTCTACGGCAAGGTGAGCACCGGCTTCCGCGCCGGCGGCTTCAACGGCCGCGGCCTGGACGACCCCAACGCCTCCCTGGTGTTCGACCCCGAGGAACTGATCGAGTACGAACTGGGCCTGAAGGGGGACTTCCTCGACGGCAAGCTGCGCTGGAATACCGCCATCTACACCAACGAGACCTCCGACAAGCAGTTCACCGTACTGGTGCAGAACAGCACCCCTGGCGCCCCTCCCGGAACCAACGTGCGCAATGCCGGCGAAGCCGAAGCCAAGGGCTTTGAAACCGAGTTCACCTACCTGCTGAGCGAAAACTGGAGCCTGTCCGGCAGCTACGGCTATGTGGACGCGGAAATCACCTCCCTGGTGTCCTTCAACCCCGCCAGCGGCCGGGTTGAAGCCCTGCCCAGCAACCGCCTGCCCAACGTGATTCGGATACCGGAAAACGAGTGGACCCTGTCGCTCAACTACGACCAGGAGTTTGACAGCCTGCGGGTGAGCGGTACCGCCATGTACCACTGGGTGGACGAGATGGTCTTTGTCGCCGAAACCCCGGCGGAGATCGCCGCCGGTGGCATCGTCAACTTCCAGGATGCCAGCGAGTGGGAAAGTGCCAGCACCAGCGATGACTACGGTTTGCTCAATATGAGCATCACCTTCAGCACCCTGGATGAAAAGTACAATGCCACCCTGTGGGGCAAGAACGTCCTGGATGAGCGCAAGGCCCAGTCCTCCATCGGCTTTATTTCCGGCCGGGCCTACCAGTACGCCACCAGCACCTACACCGAACCCGCCACCTACGGGGTGACCTTGAAGGTGAACTTCTAACCTTTAGCGACAGCTAAACCACCGAGGCAGGTCGCAAGACCTGCCTTTTTTTGTGCCTGGGCCCGGCACAAAAAAAAGGAGCCACAAGGGCTCCAAAAATTTCCAGGGGGTTAGGAAATCGGGTGAGATCAGTCGTGCTGGGTTGCGGATTTCACTTCATCCAACACAATGGCTGAACCGATAAGCCCAGATATTGCGATTACGATATAGGTGATGATCATGACGCGTACTCCTGTGGTTGACCTCTTACGGTTGTCACTATAGATCCAGGCAGAGCATGAATGAAATGTATTGTTTTTATATACACCATAACTACAGGGAATATAAAGGTCGCTTCCGCTGATTGCCTTACCCCAAGGCGGCGCCGATTTCGGAAAGTGCAACCAAGGCAACCAACGCGAGACCCCAGCCCATGTCCCACACCCTTTATCCGTCGCTCACCGCCACCACCATTGCCACCAGCGGTGGCGCCACCATCAATGTTCGCTGCGGCGGCAGTGGCCCGCCCCTGCTGCTGCTCCACGGCTACCCCCAAACCCATGTCATGTGGCACAAGGTGGCGCCCCGACTGGCGGAGCATTTCACCCTGGTGCTGACCGATCTGCGGGGCTATGGTGACAGCGTCGGCCCCCCGCCACTGACGGACGGCAGCAACTACAGCTTCCGCGAGATGGCCAGGGATCAGCTGGAGGTGATGGCGGCCCTGGGCCACCGGCAATTTATGCTGGCCGGCCACGACCGGGGGGCGCGCACCGCCCACCGGCTGGTCCTCGACCACCCCCAGGCCGTGACGGCCGTTGCCTTGCTGGATATCCAGCCCACCCACTACGCCTGGAACCAGATGACCGTTCAGCAGCTGCGCCGGGCCTGGCACTGGATGTTGATGTCCCAGCCCCACGACATCCCCGAACACCTGCTCACCGCCGCCTCCCCGCAATGGCTGCTGGATCAGTTCCTCCGCCACGGCGGCGACGGCAGCGCCTTCTCCCCCGAGGCCTACAGCGAGTACCTGCGCTGCCTGACCCCCGAAGCCATTGCCGCCTCCTGCGCCGACTACCGGGCCTTTGCCACCCTGGATGTCGAGCACCACCAGCGCGACTGCGACGCCGGGCGCCAGATCAGCTGTCCGACACTGGTGCTCTACGGCGAAAAAACCTACGGCCCCACGGATATGACCACCATCTGGGGGCAGTATGTGGAGGCCCCCCAATGTGTGATGGTCCCCGACACCGGCCACTATCTGGCGGAGGAAAACCCCCAGGCGACCCTTGACGCCCTGCTGGGGTTTTTTTCCCAAGCGGGGCGCCGGTAAGTGGGATCAGCTAAAAGACCGAATCCGCAGCAATGGAGGGCCGGTTTTGGCCACGGCGCCTGGCGGGCCGCGCCGCTCCGCAAAGGCGCAACCCGACGCGAACTCGCCACGCGTTTTGCTGCAACCCCAGCATTGCAACCCTCTGTTTTTCAGAGTTTTCCGAGTGTCCGGAACCTTGGGTTTTGCTACCCTGATCCGATACTCACCGAGAATAGGATTTCCAGGGTGTACTCAGAAGCATTTGGGGAAGTCGACGCGGAGGAACGGCGCCAGCAGGGTATCGAAGTTGGAGAAAGCCTGGGCGCCGGCGGCCTCGCCCTGGAGGGTGTAGAAGAAGTTGACCACCTGGCCCAAGGCGCTGCGGAAGTGCCGGGCGGGTGAGCTTTCCGTCTTG
>CAZWUP010000045.1:0-1803 GCA_964637045.1 uncultured Porticoccaceae bacterium
ACGACAACCCGGAGCTGGTCAAGGAGACGGGCAAGGCGTCGTTGGCGGCGTTGAAAAATCTGTTTGGTTGACGGGGATGGGAGATGGGAGAAAAAAAGCCGGAGCTGTAAGCTCCGGCTTTTTTGGCTCGGGGTTCGGAATCAAGTTACTGACTCTGTCCCACCATATAGTCCACAGTGGTCTTCAGCTCGTCATCGGTACAATCCATGCACAGGCCCCTGGGGGGCATGGCGCGGATGCCCTGGATGGTGTGCTGATAGAGAATGTCCATGCCCTGGGCGATGCGGGGTTCCCAGGCGGCCACATCACCCAGCTTGGGGGCACCGGCGGCGCCGACAGCGTGGCAGGTGGTGCAGGCCTTGTTGTAGATTTCCTCGCCAGAACGGGGTTCGCTGCCCGCCGCCGCGTCGATGGCCGGAGCCGTGGTTACTACGTCGGATTCCAGGGTCACCTCACCATCGGGCGCCAGGCGCTCGGCAACCTGCTCTTCCTGGGCCGGCGTCAGGACCACTTCCTCCTGTTCGCTGCCACAGGCACTGAGACCCAAAGCCATGGCCAGCGCCAGGGTGGACAGGCCTGCTATCTTGGTGATCTTCATGAATTGCCTCCAATACGATTTTTGACGGGGAAAACAGCGGCGATTATAGCCCCATTCCCCAGACAGGGGAAATTGGCGCAAGGTATTTTTCCACCGGCGCTGGTATCCTTCGCCCTGATACGAATGGCACTCACTTGCACAGAAATCGGACCCTTGCTGTCCCACAAATACCTGGAGACATGAATCCGGTGCTGGTTGTTGCGGCCCTCGCCAACAGAGCCGGCCCCGTGGAGCGTGTTGGGTCTCCCTGCTGCACAGGGTTTCGACAACCTCCCCCAAGACAGCAGCCTCATATCGCTTGAGTGAGCGCCATTCCCCTCCACCCCCCATTGCCGAGCATCAAGCCCATGACCGAGCCGACCACGGATAAACTGTTCATCTCCGCCAACACCCTGCTCAACGATGCCTTCCGCCTCGGCCAGCTCATCCTGGCCAGCGGCTTTACCCCGGATATTCTTGTCGCCCTGTGGCGGGGGGGCACCCCGGTGGCCATCGGCATCCAGGAACTGCTGGGGTGCGCTGGCGTGGAACACGAGCATTTTGTGGTAAAGACCCGCCACTACGCCGGCATCGACCACCGCCGCGACGACATCCTGGTGGATGGCCTGGAACCTGTTCTGCAGGCGGTGCGGGCAAAGTCCAGAGTGCTGATCGTGGACGACGTCTTCGACACCGGGCTGACCCTGGACAAATTACTGGGTGTTATCGAGAGTTGCTGCGACCAGGCCGGGCCCGCTATCCGCATCGCCACGCCCTACTTCAAACCCGGCAACAACCGGACCGGGCGGAAACCGGATTTTTATCTGCACACCACGGACCGCTGGATTGTTTTTCCCCACGAACTCGCCGGGCTCAGCGCTGCGGAAATCAGGGCGGGGAAACCGGAGTTGCCGGTGTTGGCGGAGATGGCGGATTGTCTTGCGGGAAGTGGCGGCAGGCCATAGGCCGGGGCCGGCAACGGCTGATCCGCCGCGCCGCGCCGCGCCTGTCTGGCCCGGGGAGGAATGGCCAAATGGCGCTGGATTACACAGAAGGCGGAAATTAGGGCGACCGTTGGCGGTCGACGGGAGAGGTTGCCGGCAGGGTTGGCGACGGGGCGCCGCCGCAGGCACAACCGCCCGCTAGACCCCTCTTCGAAATTGCCAACGCCGGTGGCACCCGATCAGCTATAGGCACATCCACCACCCCCGTTCGCCCGGGGGACC
>CAZWUP010000045.1:1903-15222 GCA_964637045.1 uncultured Porticoccaceae bacterium
ATCAGCTATAGGCACATCCACCACCCCCGTTCGCCCGGAGACCGGGCTCCTACACAATTCCCCCAAACCCGGGGCCGCCCTGTAGGAACTCACTCTGTGAGCGAACCACTTGCTTCTGTGTAATTCCGTGCCATGGGGCTATAGCCCACTAGCTGCCAAAAGCCTCGACAATCTCCTGGTGGCTGCAGTCAATGACTTTGACATTGGTGTAGCCCATGTCCTGAAGGGAGCGGGCCGCCAGGGCCGCGCGCCCCCCGGAGGCACAGCACACCAGCACCGGCGCATCGTGCTCGGGCACCACCTGGCCGACCTGCATTTCCAGCACACCACGGGGAATATTGAGGGCCCCGGGCACGGCACTGGCGGCCACTTCGCTGGGCTCCCGAACATCGATGACCAGGGTGTGGGGGGTGGCATCCCTTTGCTCGCGGGCGGCCTCCGCCGACACTCCGGAGACGACGGACTTGGCTTCCTGAACGATCTCAGCGGGTTTCTTTATCATCGCGACTCTCTCACAGTGAACGGATCAGTTGTTCCAGTTTGACTTCGTCGGCGTGGAACTGGCGAATGCCCTCAGCCAACTTTTCCGTGGCCATGGCGTCCTCATTGTGGCGCCAGCGGAACTCCTCCTGGCTGAGGACCAGGCGGGGGTCGTCGGATCCCGCGGTATCGGCGGTGAGGACGGTCGCCAGCGGGCCGGTATCCCGTTCCAGCTCGTCCAGTAGTTGCGGGCTGATGGTGAGCCGGTCACAACCCGCCAGAGCGGCGATCTGCCCGGTATTGCGGAAACTGGCACCCATCACAATGGTGTTGAAGCCCCGGCTTTTGAAGTAATTGTAGATACGGGTGACAGACTGCACCCCGGGGTCTGCCATGCCCCGATAGTCCTCGCCGGTGGCGCGCCGGTACCAGTCGTAGATCCGCCCCACGAAAGGCGAGACCAGGAACACCCCCGCATCGGCGCAAGCCATGGCCTGGGCAAAGCTGAACAGCAGGGTCAGGTTGCACTGGATGCCCTCCCGTTCCAGAATTTCCGCAGCCCGGATGCCCTCCCAGGTGGCGGCGATTTTGATCAGCACCCGGCCCGGCTCGACACCCTCCTCCTGGTAGTAGTGGATCAGGGTGCGGGCCCGGTCGATGGTGGCCCTGGTGTCGAACGACAACCGGGCACTGACCTCGGTGGACACCCGGCCGGGAACAATGGTGCTGATTTCCCTGCCCACCAGCACCGCCAGGCGGTCGATGGCATTGGCCAGCTGCTCGTCACTCGACCCGCCCCTGGTGGCGCTCCAGGCAACCGCCTTGTCCAAATAGGGTCGATAGTCGGGGCTGGACGCCACCTTGAGCAACAGCGAGGGATTGGTGGTGGCATCCACCGGCGCAAAGCGGCGAATGGCGTCCAGGTCGCCGGTATCGGCAACCACGGTGGAGACCTTTTTCAATTGCTGGAGTTTGTTCATTTCCTTGGCAGTCAGGCAAAAGGGTGTCTAAGGACAATGGTTTCCACCCGGTCGGGACCTGTGGAAACAATGTCGATGGGACAGCCGGCGAGCTCTTCGAGGCGGCTGATATAGGCCCGGGCCGCTTCGGGCAGGTCGCTGAGCTGCTTCACCCCAACCGTCGACTGTGTCCAGCCCGGCAGAGTTTCGTAGACCGGAACCACGTCACTCCAGCTCTCCGCATCATAGGGCATGGTGAGATTTTCGCCGCTGGCATTCTTGTAGGCGACGCAAATATTCAGGGAGTCCAGGCCGTCCAACACATCGAGCTTGGTCAAGCAGAGCCCGGAGACACTGTTGATGCGCACCGCATGGCGCACGGCCACCGCGTCAAACCAGCCACAGCGGCGCTGGCGCCCGGTGGTGGTGCCAAATTCGCGGCCCTTCTCCCCCAGGTGTTTGCCCACCTCGCATTCGAGTTCAGTGGGGAAAGGACCCGACCCCACTCTGGTGGTGTAGGCCTTGGTGATGCCCAGCACATAGTCGAGGTAGAGGGGACCAAAACCGCTGCCGGTGGCCGCGCCACCCGCTGTGGTGTTGGAGGAGGTGACAAAGGGATAGGTGCCGTGATCGATGTCCAGCAGTGAACCCTGGGCGCCCTCGAAGAGGATGTTGCCGCCCCGCTCCCGCTCGCCGTGGAGCCAGTCAGTGACATCGGCCACCAGAGGCTTGAGCTGCTCTGCCCAGAGCAGGGCCAGGTCCAGGACATGCTGAAAATCCACCGCTTCGGCCCGGTAGTAATTGACCAGGGTGAAGTTGTGGTATTCGAGCACTTCCCGCAACTTGTCGGCAAAGCGCCGGGGGTGCAGCAGATCCCCCACCCGCAGGCCGCGGCGAGCCACCTTGTCTTCGTAGGCAGGGCCGATGCCACGTCCCGTGGTGCCGATCTTGGCATTGCCCCGGGCGGTTTCCCGGGCCACATCCAGCGCCACATGATAGGGCAGAATCAGCGGGCAGGACGGGGAAATGCGCAGCCGGTCGCGCACCGGAATGCCGTTGTCCTCCAGCTGTTCGATCTCCCTGATCAAGGCGTCGGGCGCCAGTACCACACCGTTGCCAATGACACAGGTAACCCCGGCGCGAAGGATACCCGAGGGGATCAGGTGCAAAGCAGTTTTTTTGCCCTCTATCACCAGGGTGTGGCCGGCGTTGTGGCCACCCTGAAAGCGGGCAACGGTGGATACCTGGTCGGTGAGCAGGTCCACCACCTTACCTTTGCCCTCATCTCCCCACTGGGTGCCGAGAACGACAACATTCTTTCCCATAGTGTTTAACTCTGACTCTCGTTGTGAAGTGGTTGTAGTGTGTAAGCCTGGCCATCGACCACCAGCAATCTGTCGCAGCCCAGCTCAGC
This sequence comes from uncultured Porticoccaceae bacterium, assembly GCA_964637045.1. Classification (GTDB taxonomy): domain Bacteria; phylum Pseudomonadota; class Gammaproteobacteria; order Pseudomonadales; family Porticoccaceae; genus CAYXXZ01. The sequence goes on from CAZWUP010000045.1 coordinate 4,757, forward strand.
GGGATCCGGGGCCTGGCCGTCAAAACCGCAGACGACCCGCTCACCCCTGGCCCGCAGTTCGCGAACTGCGCTGGCCTGCACCGGGTCGTCGCTGGGGGGGGCGTAAACGCCCTGGCGCTCGCCGTCGCCAGCGGCCACCAGGGCGGCCACCGCCTTGAGGTCGATGCTGAAGCCGGTGGCCGGCCTGGCGCGACCAAAGCTCTCGCCGATATCGTCATAGCGGCCGCCGTTGCCCAGGGCCTGACGGGCGGCCTCGGCATAGGCGGCAAAGACAATTCCCGTGTGGTAGTGATAGCCCTCCAGCTCGCACAAATCCAGGTAGATCCGCAGCCCCGGATAGCGCGCACCCAGGGTGTCCACCACCAGTTGCAGCTCATCCAGGGCCAGCTCCACCTCCGCCGGGGCCTGGGCAAACAGCTCCCGGGCCAGATCGAGTACCCCACTGTCGCCCACCAGGGTGGGCAATTTGCGCAACATGGCAGCGAGGGCCGGATCGCCAATATGGGTGGCGACCCAGGCGTCGAGCTCACAGGACTTGGCCTGCACCAGGGCGAACAGTTCCGCCTTCAGTCCGGGGGCCAGATCGAGGCTCTCCTCGATGCTCCGGTAGATGCCGACATGGCCGAGGTCCATGCACAACTGCTCGATACCCAACGCCCCCAGGGCCTCGGTGAGCAGGCTGATCACTTCCAGGTCGGCATCCAGGGCGGGCACTCCGTAGAGTTCCACCCCCACCTGGATCGGGGAGCGGGAGGACATGGGGGTCCGCGGCCGGGTGTAGAGCACGGTGCTCGCGTAGCACAGCCGGTTGGGACCGCTGCGGCGCAGACTGTGGGCGTCCATGCGGGCAGTTTGGGGGGTGATATCGGCGCGGACCCCCATCATTTTGCCGCTGAGTTGATCGGTGACCTTGAAGGTCAACATATCCAGGTCGCGGCCGAGGCCGCTGAGCAGGGAGTCGGTAAACTCCACCAGTGGCGGGATAACCAGGTCATAGCCCCACAGGTGATAGAAATCCAACAGCTTGCGGCGCAAGCGTTCCACGGTAAACGCCTGGTTGGGCAACACTTCCTCGATACCTTCCGGCAACAGCCAGCGGTCAACCTGGGTCATGGTAGGGCTTCCTAAAATTTAGTGAGCAAAAAAAGCAATCCGGCGCCGGTGAGCATACTGACCAGGCCGGTGATACGCATACTCTTGTCGTCCACCCTGGCCAGCATTTCCGCCACCTTGCGCCACCTGGCCGGCGCCACAAAGGGCATGATCCCTTCAAGCACCAGCATCAGACAGAACGCCCTGGCAAGTTCATACCACATTGCTTCGTCCCACCCCGGCGATGACACCGGACAACAACCCCGGTATGCGGGGATTCAGGCCACAAAAAAACCGGGTCTCCCCGGCGACGGAATTCTACCATCCTTTGGCTCAGCACACACCACCGTGAAAGCCGCCGCTGATCAACGGCGGGGCCCGGAGCGACGCCGGGCCAATCCCGGGGGCCGCTCGGGGGCCTGCTTTACCGACCCGATTGATTGCCCAGGTAGCGGAAGAAGTCGCTGCTGGGGTCGACGATCAGGATATCGCTCTTGTTGCTGAAGGACTGGCGATAGGCGTTGAGGCTGCGGGTAAAGGCGTAGAACTCGGGATCCTTGTTAAAGGACTCGGCGTACATGGCGGTGGCCGTGGCGTCGCCGAGACCGCGGATCTTCTCCGACTCCCGGTAGGCGTCGGCTTCGATAATGGTCTTCTGGCGGTCGGCGTCGGCGCGGATCTTTATGCCCTGCTCGTTGCCCTTGGCGCGGAGTTCCCGGGCTTCCTTCTCCCGCTCCGCCGTCATCCGCCGGAATACCTGGTCGCTGACTTCATCGGGCAGATCGATCTTGCGCACCCGGACATCGATGACCTCTATGCCCAATGATTCCCGCACCGTGCTGTTCAGGTGGGCGAGAATATCCAGCATCAGCTGGTCCCGCTCCCCGGACACCACTTCGTGAAGGGTGCGGGTGCCGAACTGGTTGCGCAGACCATCGTTGATGCGGTTGGCCAGGCGGTTGTGGGCAATGGCCTCGTCGCCTCCGGTCGCCCGGTAGTAGGCACTGACATCCGCGATCCGCCACTTGGCGTAGGAGTCCACCATCAGACGCTTGCGCTCACTGGTGAAAAAGCTTTCGGTCTCGGAATCCAGGGTGAGAATCCGGGCGTCGAACTTGCGCACCACATGCACCAGCGGCAACTTGAAATGCAGCCCGGGGGGAATATCGGCATCCACCAGCTCACCAAACTTGAGCTTGACGGCGCGCTCGGTCTCCTTGACCACGTAAACCGAATTGGAGACGACCAACAGAGCCAGCGCCAATACAATAACGATACCGGTAAATCTTGGGTTCATTATCTCAACTCCCGCTTGGTGGTGGTGCTCTGCTGCTGGCCCAGACGACTGGCCATGGCCTCGGCAATGGCGCTGATCTGCGCCGGCGACAAACGCTGGGAACCGCTGTCACCGCCGACCGCCGGGTCGACAACCTTGTCCAGGGGCAGATAGAACATGTTGTTGCCGTCACCGGCGTCCACCATCACCTTGGTGCTGCGGCTCATCACCTGCTCCAGGGTATCCAGGTAGAGACGCTGGCGGGTGACTTCCGGGGCCTTCTGATACTCCGCAAGCAGATTTTCAAAGCGCTGGGCCTCACCCTCGGCCTCGGCAATCACCTTGGACTGGTAGGCATTGGCTTCCTCGATTATACGCTGGGCCTCACCCCGGGCCTCGGGAATGACCCCGTTGGCATAGGACTGGGCCTCACTGATCACCCGTTCCTGGTCCTCTCTGGCCTTGATCACGTCGTCGTAGGCCTCCTTGACCTCGGCGGGCGGCTTGGCGTCCTGGACGTTGATCTTCACCACATTGATGCCGGTTTCATACCTGTCCAGATAGGACTGCAGGCGCTCCTTGACCTGGAGGCCCACCTCTTCCCGGCCGGTGGAGAGCACCGCGTCCAGCAGACTGCTGCCCACCACATGGCGGAGGGCGCTGTTGGTGGCGTGCTGAAGACTCAACTCCGGGTTTTTGACATTGAGCACATAGGCTTTGACATCGGCGATGTTGTACTGGACCGCCAGCTGCAGGTCGACGATGTTCTCATCCTCGGTGAGCATCAAATCCCGCGCGCTGTTGCTGAACTGGCGCTCACCGGTGACGTTTTCCACAATCACGGTATCGATCAGGGGTGGATTCCAGTGCAGGCCGGGATTGACGATCTCCAGGAACTTGCCAAAACGCAGCACCACGGCCCGCTCCTGCTCAGCCACCTGGTAGAGGCCGAGAAACCCCCAGATCACCAGCACCAGCACCAATAGCACGGCGACGACATTGCGGCCGCTGCCGGGCAAACCCGCGCCACCGCCTTCGCCACCACTGCCGCCGCCGCCAAACTTGGCGAATTTCTCGCGCAATTTCTTCAGGGCTTCGTCGAGATCCGGGGGTCCGTCGCTCTTGCCACCACCCCCCCAGGGATCCTTACCGCCGCCAGGTTCATTCCAGGCCATTGATACACTCCAGGTTTTAAAAAAATTCACAGCCTGCCAGCCAAGGGTTGCCCGGGCCGAGGCGCATCATAACAAATCTCAGGCGGATTCTCTGTGGGGCTCACCACCCAGGGGCATCGCCAGATCGGCGGCCACCAGACCCTCGCCCTTGAGCAGGCGCTGGAACTCGGCGCGGGGCAGGCAGATGTCCAGCACCACCCCGCCATCGTCACAGCGGGTTTCATTCTGCACTGCGTTGAGGGCAAAGAATCTTGCCCGCAACCGCCCCAACCTGGGGGCCAGGTAACAGGTTTCGCTCACCATGTCCGCAGACAGCAGTTCGCGGATGGCATCCACCAACAGGTCGATGCCCTCGCCGGTGGCCGCCGACAGCCACACCGCCACCGGCTTGCCCTTGTCGTCGCGGTCGATATGGGGGTCGGTGTGGTCGAGCAAGTCAATCTTGTTGTATACCACCAGGCAGGGGTTGTCGGCGGCGCCAATCTCCTCGAGCACCTCCAGCACACTGGCCATATTGCGCTGGCGGTTGTCGCTGTGGGCATCCATCACATGGAGCAGCAGGCTGGCGCTGGCAGCCTCTTCGAGGGTGGCGCTGAAGGCCTCCACCAGCTTGTGGGGAAGATGGCTGATAAAGCCCACCGTATCCGCCAGGATTACCGACCCCACATCGGGCAATTCCAGCTTGCGCATGGTGGGGTCCAGGGTGGCAAACAGCTTGTCCTCCACCAGCACATCGGCGGCGGTGAGACGGTTGAAGAGTGTGGACTTACCGGCGTTGGTATAGCCCACCAGGGATACCGTGGGCACCTCGGCGCGATCGCGGGAGCGGCGGCCCTGGTCCCGCTGACGGCGGACCTTCTCCAGGCGCTTGAGAATGGCCTTGATGCGCTCCCGAATCAGCCGGCGGTCGGTCTCCAGCTGGGTCTCACCCGGGCCGCGCAGGCCGATCCCCCCTTTCTGGCGCTCCAGGTGGGTCCAGCCCCGCACCAGGCGGGTGGCCATATGCTCCATCTGGGCCAGCTCCACCTGGAGCTTGCCCTCGTAGGTTCGCGCCCGCTGGGCGAAAATATCGAGAATCAGCCCGGTGCGGTCGAGCACCAGGCAATCGAGGGCCTTTTCCAGGTTGCGCTGCTGGCTGGGGGACAGGCTGTGATTGAAAATCACCAACTCGGCGCAGTGTTCGACCACCAGCGCCCTGAGCTCCTCCAACTTGCCCTTGCCGACGAAGTATTTGGGATCGGGGGCACGGCGGTGGCCACTGAGGAAGGCGACGGGATCGCCACCGGCAGACAGCACCAGCTCTTCAAACTCCCGAGGATCATCCGGTTCGTTTTCTGTTTCCAGATCCAGGTGAACCAGTACCGCCAACTCGCCGGAAGCGGGACGTTCAAAAAACAATCAGCACCTCTTAGGCATCACCTTCGCCGCCTTCTTCGTCATCCTGGGGATTGACGGGCAGACGGACCGGACGGGAGGGAACCACTGTGGAAATGGCGTGCTTGTACACCATCTGGCTGACGGTATTTTTGAGCAGCACCACAAACTGGTCGAAGGATTCAATTTGGCCCTGCAGCTTGATGCCATTGACAAGAAAAATGGACACAGGGATTCGCTCTTTGCGAAGTAAATTGAGAAAAGGGTCTTGTAGATTATGCCCTTTTGACATTGTATTTCTCCTTGGAATAATAATGCGCCAATAAAAAGTAAAAGCGGCTCGGGGGCGCAAACACGACGCTTTCAAACGGATCTCTGGGCTTTCGCCTCAGTGGAGATCCACCACACTCGGACAGGGGCATGATAGCACTAGCCTGTGGTTTTATATATGGGGCTGTTTCGTAAAATTTTCAAGCACTTCTCAAGCATTTGTTGAGTGGTGAACGCCCCGCCCCCGCCGTCGTCGATAGCCAGGGAATGGAGGTCTGGCCAGCCTCTCAGCCAGGTCAGCTGGCGTTTTGCCAGCTGGCGGGACGCGGCGACGGCCCTGGCGATCATTTCCTCCCGGGTCGACAGGCCGTCGAGATGGTCCCAGACCTGGGCGTAGCCCACGGCGCGGATGGCGGGCAACCCCCTGTGGAGGTCCCCCCTGGCGCGCAGGCTTCTGACCTCGTCTTCCAGGCCGAGTTCCAACATCTCGGCAAAGCGCCGCGCAATCCGCTCGTGGAGCAGCGCCCGGTTGCGGGGCACCAGGGCAATCTGGGTGACGCTGTAGTCCGGGGCAATGGGTTTGATGGCCCCGGGGGCCAGCGCCTGCCGGCGCTTGAGAACACTGGGGGCCACGCCGGTGAGGCGATGGATTTCCAGGGCCCGCTGGATGCGCCGCGAGTGATTGGGGTGGAGCGCCGCAGCGGTTTCCGGGTCCACCTCGGCGAGCAGACGGTGCATCGCCGGCCAGCCCAGGGCGTCCCCCTGGGCACAGATTTGGTCCCGCACCTCGGGGTCCGAGGGGGGCAAGTCCGCCAGCCCCTCCAGCAACACCCGAAAGTAGAGCATCGAGCCCCCCACCAGCAGCGGAATTTTGCCGCGCCCAGCAATGGCAGCCATCAGGCTGCGGGCCGCCACGGCAAACTCCGCGGCGGAATAGGGCTCGGCGGGATCGCGGATATCCAGCAAATGGTGCGGCGCCCTGGCCAGCAATGGGGCGGGCGGCTTGGCCGACCCGATATCCATACCCCGGTAGACCAGGGTCGCGTCGACACTGACAATCTCTGCGGGCAAGTGGTCGAGCAGAGCCGCCGCCAGGTCTGTCTTGCCGGACGCGGTGGGGCCCAGCAGGAAAATCGCCGGGGGTTTGCCGGGGGCCTCCACCACCACTCAGCGCCCCCGCAGAAACAGGGTGTCCAGGTCCATCAGCGGCAGCTGGATCCAGGTGGGTCGCCCGTGGTTGCACTGACCACTGCGCTCGGTCTCCTCCATATCCCGCAGCAGGGCGTTCATCTCCGCCAGGCTGAGCCTGCGATTGGCCCGCACCGAACCGTGGCAGGCCATGGTGGACAGAATCTCGTCCTGACGATTTTCCAGGCGCCTGCTGGTGCCGTGGGTGAGCAGATCGGCGAGCACATCCCGCACCAGGGGCTCCACATCCGAGCCCTTCAGCAGTGCCGGGACCTCCCGCACCACCAGGGACTCGGGGCCGGCCCGCTGCACGGTGAAGCCCAGGCGGGCAAAGAGGTGGTGGTGCTCTTCGAGGATGTCCCCCTCCCGCTCACTCACCGCCAGAGTGGTGGGCACCAGCAGCGGCTGAGAGGTGATGCCCTGCCCGGCAAAGGCCCGCTTCATCCGCTCGTAGGTGATCCGCTCGTGGGCGGCGTGCATATCCACCAACACCATGCCCACCGCGTTTTCCGCCACGATATAGACCCCCTTGAGCTGGGCCAGGGCATAGCCCAGCGGCGGAATCTCCTCGCTGTCGCCCCCGGCAGGATTGGACGCCAGTCCATCCTGGGGTTCGTGGAGCTGGCCATAGGCGGAGATCTGCTCGGCAACCGGGCGCACCGGGGGAGCCGAGTAGCTGTAACCGGGCCGCCCCCCCATGGGCCGCGACCCCAAGCCGCCGATAACATCCTGGCGCGGCGGCTGGCCGGGGTCTTCCGCCGGACTGCTGACGGGGGCCGCGGAGACTCTGTCGGCGGGACGGATATCGGCCACCGCCCGGTGCATGGAAGAAAATATAAAATCGTGGACCTGGCGGCTCTCGCGAAAGCGCACCTCGTGCTTGGTGGGGTGGACGTTGACATCCACATCGCCGGGGGCGAGCTCAAAGAACAGGGCGTAGGCCGGATGGCGGCCGTGGTAGAGCACATCCTGATAGGCCTGGCGCACCGCGTGGGCCACCACCTTGTCGCGGATGCTGCGGCCGTTGACGAAGAAGTACTGCATATCCGCCTGACTGCGGGAAAAGGCCGGTTGCGCCATCCAACCCCACAGCCGCATGCCCCCCCGCTGAAAGTCCACATAGAGGGCGTTGTCCATAAACGCCGGGCCGCAGATGCCGGCAATTCGGCGCTCCTGCTCGCTGCGGGATTCGGCGCTGCGCAGGCTGTGGACCACCTTGCCGTTGTGGCGCAGGGCAAAGGCCACCTGAAAATGACTGAGGGCCAGCTTGCGCACCACATCGTCGATGCGGGAGAACTCGGTATTTTCGGTGCGCAAGAACTTGCGCCTGGCCGGGGTATTGAAAAACAGGTCCCGCACCTCCACCGTGGTGCCCCGGGCGTGCTGGACCTGATCCACCTCCACCGCCATTTCCCGACCCTCGCTGCGGGCCCGCCAGCCGGGCCCGGTGGCGGCGGTGTTGGTGAGCAGCTCGAACCTGGACACCGAGGCGATACTGGCCAGGGCCTCGCCGCGAAACCCCAACGTGGCCACGGCCTCCAGGTCCTCCAGGTCGATGATCTTGCTGGTGGCGTGGCGGCTGAGGGCCAGGGGCAGGTCGTCGGCCGCCACCCCGCAGCCGTTGTCCCGCACCCTGATCCGCTTGACACCCCCGGCATCCACGTCCACCTCGATACTGGTGGCGCCGGCGTCCAGGCTGTTTTCCATCAATTCCTTGACCACGGAGGCGGGGCGTTCCACCACCTCACCGGCGGCAATCTGGTTGGCGAGTCTGGGGCTGAGCAGGTGAATACGGGGCATGGGGCAAGGATTTCCGGCAGTCAGGAGGTGGGGATCTTGAGGCGCTGGCCCACCCGGATTGTCTCCGAGGTGATGCCATTGTGGCGCTTCAGGGTAGCCACGCTGACATTGTAGCGGGCGGCAATAGCGGACAGGGTATCACCCCGGGCAATGACATACACATCGCCGGAATCCTGGCGGCGGTTCAAGGCCAGCCAGGTGCCGGGGGGCGGGTTGCTTTGATAGTATTCCTTGATGCCGCTGAAAATCGCCCGCGCCATTCGCTGCTGGTAGGCGGGATCCGCCAGCTGGCGGGCCTCCATGGGGTTGGAGATAAAGCCGGTCTCCACCAGAATCGAGGGTATGTCCGGCGACTTGAGCACCACAAACCCCGCCTGCTCCACATGTTTTTTGTGCAGATTGGCAACATTGCCCATCCGGCCCAGCACCTCCTTGCCCACGTCGAGACTGCTGCTGAGGGTGGCGGTCATGGAGAGGTCCAGGAGGACACCGGCAAGCACCTGGTCCTTGTCGCTGAGCTTGACGTTGCCCACCCCGCCGATCAGGTCCGCCTGGTTTTCCCGCTGCGCCAGGTAGCGGGCGGTCTCACTGGTGGCGCCGCTGGAGGACAGGGCAAACACCGAGGCGCCCCGGGCGGCGGGCTTGTTGAAGGCGTCGGCATGGATGGAGACGAAGAGGTCGGCCCGCTTGTGGCGGGCGATGTCGGTGCGCTCCCGCAGGGGAATATAGTAATCCCCGGTGCGCACCATTTCCGCCTTGAAGCCCTGCTCGCTGTCCACCAGCTGTTTGAGGGCAGAGCTGATGGCGAACACCACCCGCTTTTCCTGGATCCCCCCGGGGCCGATGGCGCCCGGGTCCTCGCCGCCGTGGCCGGCGTCAATGGCAATGATCACCGGGCGCGGGGCACCCTTGGTCACCAGGGTGTCGGCAGTGGTTTTCTCGCTCCGCCCCAGCTCGTCGTAGAGGTCGATCACCAGCCGGTGGCCGTACTGGTCGTTGTCGCTGAGGGGGAAGCTGCGGGGATTCACCGGCTTGCTCAGGTCAAACACGATCCGCAGGTCCCGGCCGTCACGCACCCCGCTGCGAATACCCTTGATCGGGGTATCCACCAGGGCCAGGTTGTCGAGGCGGCGGCCCAGTTTGGCGCCCTTGATGTCCACCACCAGGCGGCTGGGGTTGTCCAACAGAAACAGGCTGTGCTCCGCGGGCCGACTGAGGTCAAACACCACCCGGGTGTGGTCCGGCGCCGGCCACAGGCGCACCTCGTTGACGGTGGCGGCCTGTGCCGCTGGCCCCGCCACCAGCAGCGCCAGTCCCACCAGCCAGGCGATGACGCTGTCAGCTGATATCCGTGCCATTCCCAATCCTGTCCAGTACTGCCCCGCCAAGGGCCGATTGCGCCGTGACCACCAGTTTGCGCCCGGCGCCTTCGCCAGTGATCTCCACCAGAATATCCGCCGGCGGAAGAAACCCGGCGCCGCGCTCTGGCCACTCCAGGATACACAGGTGCTGGGGGCGAAAATAATCCCTGATACCCATATATTCCAGCTCTTCCGGATCCCTCAGGCGGTAGAGGTCGAAATGGTACACATCCCCATCGGGGAAGTTGTAGGGCTCCACCAGGGTGTAGGTGGGGCTCTTCACCGCCCCCTGGTGTCCCCGACTGCGGATAATTCCCCGACACAGGGTGGTCTTGCCCGCTCCCAGATCCCCCCGCAGAAGGATGATACCCCTGGTCATGGCCCGCCCCAGGCGTTGGCCAAAGGCCACCATGGCGTCGTCCCCTTCGACATACACGCTTACAGCCGCCATGATTTGAGCCTCCACCGCCTGTCAGCCCCCATTCAACCGCCGCCGCAACAGGGGCAACAAGTCGCTGGCACAAAGGCCGATCTGGCCGTGCTGCGCCGCCCCGTCGTCGCCCGCCAGGGCGTGCAGGCAGGCGCCGGTCTCTGCCGCCGCCCGAGGCGACAAGCCCTGGCCCAGCAGGGCGCCGATCACGCCACTGAGGATATCCCCCATCCCCCCCGTCGCCATCCCGGGATTGCCGTAGGGACACAGCGCAATATCGCCGTCGCCACTGGCGATCAGGGTGCCCGCCCCCTTGAGCAGCACTGTGGCCCGGTATTTGGCCGCCAGAGCTCCCACCGCAGCGAAGCGGTCGGCCTGGATATCGGCCGCCGTGCAGCCCAGCAGGCGCGCCGCCTCCCCCGGGTGGGGAGTGAGCACCGCGCGGGACAGATCGGCCTCTACCTGGCGCACCGCTACCTGCGCAGACCGCGCCCCGACGA
>CAZWUP010000046.1:0-15204 GCA_964637045.1 uncultured Porticoccaceae bacterium
GGACCGGGCTCCTACACCAATCCGATCTGGCCAACATCAAATTGAAACAGCACTACTGGGGGGGGCGGCGAACCGGTGGAACCTGGTGTCCCAATTTCTTTTATCATGATCATGTATTGTGGACACCTGTGAGATTTGTGGGCTATAGTCGCCACATTCCAGGGAGGGCCACCGGGCCTCTGGAAGTGCTAATCAATAACCACTATAAAATCGAGGAGACGGCTATGACCAAAGTAAAACTTATCCCCGTTTGTGCAATGTTGCCACTGTGCCTGCAGGTTGGCGCAGCCGTGGCGCAGGAGCCAGCGCGGGCGCGGGCTTCCATCCTTGAGGAAGTCATTGTCACCGCCCAGCGTCGCGAGGAGAACGTCCAGGATGTGGGTATCGCGGTAACCGCCATGAGCGGCGACCAGCTGAGGGAATTCAACTTCCAGGATGCCCAGCGCATCACCGACCAGACCCCCAACTTCTCGGCCGGCGGCCTCGGAGGCCCCAGCGGCCCGCCCTTCTTCGTGGTGAGGGGTATCAGTTTTGTGGATTTCAGCAATGTCAACGAGTCCTCGGTCGGCATGTATATGGATGACGTCTACCTGGCGTCCCAGGGCGCCGGTGCCATGCAGTTGTTCGACCTGGAGCGGGTGGAAATCCTGCGGGGGCCCCAGGGCACCCTGTTCGGGCGCAATACCACCGCCGGGGTGGCTCAGTTCGTGTCCAAGCAGCCAACTGAGGAATTCGAGGGCCAGGGTAGCCTCCAGTATGGCCAGAACAACCAGGTGATCGGTGAGCTGGGCTTTGGCGGCCCGCTGTCGGACTCGGTGCGCGGCCGCATCGCCTTGAAGTACAACAAGGACGATGGCTGGCAGGAAAACAAGATTTCCGGCAAGGATGTCGCGGTGACCGATGCCCACGCCCTGCGGGGTATTCTCGATGTGGACCTCAACGAGCAATGGATGATGCAGCTCAACGGCCACTACTCCAAGAACGATGGCACAACGCCCATTCCCCTGGCGCTGTTCGGCCTGAATCCCAACGATCTGACCCAGTACTGCGGAGGCATGCCCGTCATCGGTGGCCCAACCGACCACAGCCACGGCGATTGTGTCCGTTCCGGGGGCGGCGCCAATGATCTCGGCGTGGTCCTCGACAACCAGCACACCGACGAGGGTTATTCCGAAAAAAGCGACTGGCCCATGGCATACGAGGCCAAGGGTGGCTATGTAAAGTTCTTCGGCGAAATGGACTGGGCCACCTTTACCTCCATTACCGCCCTGGAGAAATATGAACAGCATTTTGGCTACGACATCGACGCCTACGACTACACCAACGCCATCGAAAACGGCGTGCGGATTCAGAGCGACCTGGGCACGGATTGGCGCTCGGATGCCGAGCAGTTCTCCCAGGAGTTCCGCCTCAACGGGGAATACAATGGCAACAACTGGACAGCGGGCCTGTTTTACTACGACGCCGAGCAGTCCAGCAAGTCCGGCCAGCTGATCAACCCCGCATTGCCCACGGGATTTCGGGCCGGAGCGACCCAGTCCCTGATCGAGACCGAGTCATTCGCGGCGTTTGCCCAGTTGAACTCACCCATTTCCGAGACCGTGACCGCGGTGGTCGGCCTGAGGTACACCGACGAGGCCCGGGAGTTGGCCGAGCTTACCTGCCAACTTCCCAGCTGTGAGCCACCCAGTGCCGGCGTACCCAAGATTGAAACCGAAGCCACCACCGGCAAGGCCGGGCTGGAGTGGCGCCCTGCGGATACCCAGCTGTACTACGCTCAGTACTCCCACGGCTTCAAGAGTGGCGGCTTTAACCCCAATGCGGTGATCAGCCGTCGCGGCCCGGTGGAGGAGGAGTCAGTGGACGCCTTCGAGCTGGGTATGAAGCGCTATTTCCTCGACGACACCCTGCGTTTCAACGCCTCTGTCTTCTACAACAAGTTCAAGGGCCTGCAGGCCCTGGTGGGCAGTGTCGACACCAGCGGCAACCCCATTGTGCTCTACATCAATGCCGGTGACCCGGATATCTATGGGGTGGAAGTGGAGTTGGCCTGGTCGCCCACCGACAACCTGGAGGTGATGTTCGGCCTCGGCACCCTGGACAGCGAGATCAGTGCGGGCCCCGAGGTGACGTCGGACGGTCGGCCCCTGGACGGCAAGGAGTTGGCGCAGGCGCCGGATATCAGCTACAACGGCGTTATCCGCTACCACATCTTCCTCAACGATGCCGGCCGGGTAACCCTGCAGGCCGACGGTCGCTGGCAGGACGACATCTTCACCGGGGTCGACAACGACCCTGCAGAGTTTGTCGACGCTTACGGTGTGCTCAACCTGCGCACCCGCTGGGCCTCAGCGGACGAGCGTTACAACGCCGAGGTTTTTGTCGACAACGTGCTTGACGAAACCATCATCCAGCACATGTTCCACAACACCACGGGTGGCCATGTGACCCCCGCCAATGCGGCCGGGGTCCAGGATGGCTTCCGCACTCCCGGAAGGCCGCGCCTGTGGGGCCTGAAAGTGGGCATGAACTTCTGATCCAGAGTTAGCAACGGCTTCAGCCTTGGGGCGGGGGGAGAGATTCCCCCGCCTTTTTTTCGCTAAACTGTACAGTGAATGGTGCGCATTCAGGGGGTGCAGTCCTGCCGCAAAACTGTAGCCACGGGCTGTAGCTGAGTTCAAATCGGGCCACTACCCTGTCCATGGACTGTCGGCAGGGCAGTGGGCGATTCACCAATAACAGCTGGCCGGGGGTGGCAGAGTCAGATTTCCATAACCCCAGTGCCGGCGCAATTCCGAGGATAAGTTAGAAATGGACTTGAAACGAGACGCAGTTGCGACAATGCGCAGTATCGGAACGGATGCCAAACAAGTGGAGCGGAAGGGGAAGATTGCGGATTATCTGGTTGCCGCCATCCGCGCCGCCATGATTGACGGCCGCCTCAACGAGGGCGACAGGTTGCCGCCGGAACCGGACTTGATCGCCCTGCTGGGGGTTTCCCGCGGCGTGGTCAGGGAAGTGCTCAAGCTGCTGGAATCCCAGCGCCTGGTGGAGATTCGCCGGGGCCAGTCAGGGGGCGCGGTGGTCCACTTTGCCACCCACCAGGCGATGGCCGACGCCATGTCCTTCTCCCTGCAGATGAGCAAGACCACACTGATGGACTACTTTGTCGCCAACCGCATGCTGGTGCCCCGGGCGGCCCGCTTGGCTGCCCAGCTCAACGCGGAGGAGGCGGGGCGGGTGCTGCTGGCCAATGTGGCGTTGCAGCAGGAGCTGAAAGCGGCCGGGCAGGCGGAGCAGCTGGCCATTCACAACAATGACTTCAACGCCCTGATTATCGCCAACTGCGGCAATTCCACCCTCAAGATCATCGGCACCCCGCTGCGGCTTATCGCCGTGGACCATATCAGCCGTCTCCACCATCTGTTCAGCTCCGCAGCCGGAGACGACGGCTACCTGGGCTTTATTCAGCGCGCCCTGGACGCCAATGCCGAGGTCGCGGAGCTGATCAGCCAGGGCCAGGGAACGGCGGCAGAAGTGTTCTGGGAGCGCCATATGGAGCGGGCGGGAGAGTTCTTCTTCCACTATGTGCCAGTGGACTACCTGATGGACTGAGGTCAACAAGCACTGACGGTGCGGCGGAGAAAGTCCTCGACGGCGGAGTTGAAGGCGTCGTTGCTGTCCCCCGCCACCATGTGACCGGCGCTTTTGACATCCACCATCTCGGCGTGGGGAATCAGTGCCAACAGGGCCTTGATGCCCTCGTCATTGACCACTTCGCTGGCCTGTCCCTTCACCAGCAGGACGGGGATCCGCAGCCGGGCCGCGGCCTGTTCCATGACGGTGCTCATGTCGGCCATTCTGCTCTCCGGATCCCCCATCCGGGTCGCCGGATCCCAGTGCCAATAGAGGCGGCCGTTGTCGGCGCGGCGAAGGTTTTTCATCAGGCCGTCGGTGTTCTTGGGCCGCGGGCGGTGGGGCATATAGCGGGCAACGGTGTCTGCGGCTTCCTCCACCGTGGTGAAACCGTCGGGATTGGCTGCCATAAAGCCCTGGATCTTGTCGATACCCTCGGGGTCCATGCGGGGCACCACGTCCACCAGCACCAGGGCGGAGGCCAGACTGGTGTCGTCAGCCCCCGCTGTCAGCAGGGAGATCACGCCCCCCAGGGAGGCGCCCACCAGTGCGGGTGGTTGTTTGAGGGTGGCGATGATGGCTCTGAGGTCGCCGCACTGGGCCTCCAGGGAATAGTCGCCATCGGCGGCCCAGCCGCTGTCGCCGTGCCCCCGCAGGTCGATGGAGATCACGTGGTAGCCAGCAGCGGCCATATCGGTGGCGGCATTCTTCCAGGAGTGCCGGGTCTGGCCGCCGCCGTGGAGGAAAATGATCGGCTGATGGCTGGGGTCGCCGCTGACGGAGGCGGCGATTTCGAGGCCGTTATAGCCGGTAAAATACTGAGGGTCCATGGCAGCTTCTCGAGGTGTGGGACAGGGGCAGGGGGTGCCGGCGGGCCAGGGTTGACCCGCCGACAGGAGCGCTCAGGGCAGTACTGCCAGACCCTTGTTGAGGGACTCGCGGCACTCGGCAACCATGCGCTCGATCAGTTCGGCGACGGTGGGAATATCGTGAATCAGGCCCACCACCAGGCCGGCGGTGATCACCCCGTCGTTGACGTCGCCGGACTCCAGTGCGGCCTTGCCCCGGGAGCCGGCCACCAGGTGGCGGATCTCGCCAAACTCACAGCCGCCGGGGCGGCGCTCCATGGCCACCACCTCATCGGAAATGGCGTTCTTCAACACCCGGTCGGTATTGTTGAGGGTGCGGAAAATCAGGTTGGTGTCGTGCTCGCTGGCATTCACCAGGGCCTGCTTGATGTTGTGGTGGATCGGGGCCTCCACGGTGGCGCAGAACCTGGTGCCCATGTTGACCCCCTGGGCGCCCAGGGACAGCGCTGCCGCCATGCTGCGGCCGTTGCCGATGCCGCCGGAGGCGACCACGGGGATTTTCAGGGCTTCTACCGCGGCGGGAATCAGGATCAGGCCGGGGATGTCGTACTCCCCCGGGTGTCCGGCGCATTCAAAGCCGTCGATGCTGATGGCGTCCACACCCAGTTCTTCCGCCTTCAGGGCGTGCTTGACGGTGACACACTTGTGGACAATGACGATGCCCGCTTCCTTCAGCTTGGCCCAGTACTTGATGCCGCCGTTGCCCGCGGTCTCCACCACCTTGACGCCACTGTCGATGATGACATCGATATAGTCTTCGTAAGGTGGTGGCTTGATGGTGGGAAAGATGGTCATATTGACGCCGAAGGGCTTGCTGGTCATGGCCTGGCAGCGGGCAATCTCGTTGCGCAGATCTTCCGGGGTGGGCTGGGTGAGGCCGGTGAGGATGCCCAGGCCGCCGGCGTTGGAGACGGCGGAGGCCAGCTCGGCCTTGCCCACCCACTGCATGCCGCCCTGGATAATGGGGTATTTGATATTCAGGAGTTCACAGATTGCATTTGCCATAGGGATGATCTTTTCATTTGCGGTTGAGAATCAGGAGGCCGTGGTTGAGCCTCCCCTGTCAGGTATTACCAGCCATTCAGGGTGGCGACACGTTTTCTGTGGCAGGCGGGATTGCCCAGGTAGGCAAAGTCAAACATGGCCCGCTTGACGAAGATCTGCAGGTCGTACTCCCAGGTGTAGCCGATGCCGCCGTGGGCTTCGACACAGTCCCGCGCCGCCTGGAGGTAGCGGTCGCCGAGATGGGCCTTGGCCAGGGCCGCGGCCCGGGGGCTGTCGTCGACGATGTGGTCGAAGGCGTGGGCGGCGTACCAGTACAGGCCGCGGGCCGGCTCGATCTCCACGGCGATATTGGCGAGCTGGTGCTTGAGCCCCTGGAACTTGCCGATGGGCTGGCCAAACTGCTCGCGAACATTGGCGTAGTCCACCGTCATGCTCAGGGCGCGGGTGGCACCGCCGTAGGCGTCCGCCGCCAGCAGGACCAGGGCGGCATCCCGCAGGCGGTCACCCTGGTGGGCAGCGCCCAGCTTTTCCGCGGGGCTGTCGCTAAAGGTTACGGAGCTGGTCTTGCGGGTTTGGTCGATACCGGCGACGGCCGAAAATGCGGTGTGGGCGCCGTCCGGGGTAACCAGCATCAGCTGGCCGCCAGCGGTGCCCACCACCATTACTCCGGCGTGCTCGGCGAAGGGAACAAAGGTCTTTTCGCCACTGAGGGTATCCCCCCCCACCAGCTGCCACTGGTCCGGTTGCCAGCTGCCGTTGCCCTCCGCCAGGGCCACGGTGCCCAGCACTTCGCCAGAGGCGAGGCGGGGCAGCCAGGCCTGTTTCTGCTGGTCGCTGCCCAGCTCGGCAATGGCCATGGCGCACAGGGTGTGGCCGAAATAGGGGGTGGGGGCAGCGGCGCGCCCCAGTTCCTCGGCGACCACGGCGCAGTCGATCATCTCCATGCCCAGGCCGTCGTAGGCCTCGGGAATGCCGATGGCGGAAATGCCCAGTTCGCAGAGGCCCTGCCACACCGACTGGGACTGCCAGCTGGGGGA
Source organism: uncultured Porticoccaceae bacterium (assembly GCA_964637045.1). Classification (GTDB taxonomy): domain Bacteria; phylum Pseudomonadota; class Gammaproteobacteria; order Pseudomonadales; family Porticoccaceae; genus CAYXXZ01. Next base: position 6,548 of record CAZWUP010000046.1, read on the forward strand.
TTCGATTTCCCGGTGGAGGATCACGCTGTCACAGGTGTCCGCCAGATAGCGGGCTATGGTGTCCTGGATTTCGAGTTGTTCGGCGGAAAGCAGAAAGTTCATGGTTATTTGGTCTCCACGGAGTCGCGCACCACGCCGAGGCCGCGTTCAGCAATGATGTTGCGCTGGATGTTGGATGTGCCGCCGGCGATGGCGACGCCAAGGGAGCCGAAGAACTGATTGTTCCACTTTTCCGGTCCGGCCTTGTAGGCATCTTCCACGGGGGGGGCCACCATCAGGCTGTCACCCATCAGGTCGCGGGCGAGGCGGGCCACGTCGTGGCCGATATTGGTGTTGATCAACTTGTTCATTGAGGTCACATAGCCGGGATTCTGGCCGTGTGCCTGCATCGACAGCTGGCGATAGCTGGAATAGAGATGGGATTGGACATAGCCCTGAAGGCTCACCAGGCGATCGCGGATCAGGGGGTCCTCAATTGCTGGCCGACCGTCGATGGTGGTGTTGCGGGCCATGTCGACGATTTTCTCGTAGAGACCGACACTGGTGGCCGCGCCGCCGATGCTGCTGCGCTCGTGGGACAGGGTGGCCTTGGATACCTGCCAGCCTTCGCCGCGCTTGCCGACAATCCAGCTGGCCGGGGTTTTGGCATTGTCGAAGAACACTTCACAGAACTCTTCGCCGCCGGTGATTTGCTTTAGGGGGCGGATGGTGACCCCCGGCTGCTTGAGGTCCACCAACAGGTAGGAGATCCCCTCCTGCTTGATGCCGGTGTCCGGCTCGGTGCGGCAGAGAACAAACATGAAGCGGGCAAACTGGGCGCCGGAACTCCAGATTTTCTGGCCGTTGATCAGCCACTCGTCCCCCACCAGCTCACCTTTGGTCTTCAGGGACGCCAGGTCGCTGCCGGAATTGGGTTCACTGTAACCCTGGGCCCAGCGATACTCGCCGCTGAGGGTCTTGGGGATAAACAGGTCCTTCTGCTCCTCGGTGCCGCACTCCAGCAGGGTGGGCACCAGCATCATGATGCCGATTCCGGGCATTTCCCGGGGGGCGCGCACCTTGGCGAACTCCTCGCCGATGATCTGGGCCTTGATCACATCCGCGGGTTGTTCGGAGCCGCCGTACTGGCGGGGAATATTGCGGTAGAGGTAGCCGGCCTCGGTGGCCACCTTGCGGAAGGCAATTTGCGCTTCCTTGCCCTTGGCGGGCTGGCCGTCAATGATGGGCGGCCAGTTGGCGGCGAGGAAAGCCGCGACTTCGGCGCGGAACTCCTCGTGTTTACGACTGTATTTCAGGTCCAAGATAAATCCTCAATGGCGTGAGTTAAACGGGTGTCGATGCGGTGTTGTGGCGGCGGATTCGATCAGGCGGATTTGGCCTGATCGGCGCTCGCCGCCAGCAGCTGTTTGACTTCGTAAAAGCTGACCTTCAGCGACGGTGTTCTGGGGAGCTCGTCGACGATGATGAACTTGGTGGGCACCTGGTAGGCCACCACCTTGCTGCGCACAAACTGGCTCAGCTCTTCCGGAGTAATTGCCGGGGCCCCTTCCTTGAGTTGCACTGCGGCCTGGGGTACTGCCCCCAGGCGTTCATCGGGAATGCCGACGACACAGGCTGCCTGTACCCAGGGGTGCTCCTGGATGACCTTTTCCACTTCCCTGGGCAGCACCTTGAAACCGCCGCGCACGATGGCGTCGTCGGCGCGGCCCTTGAGGAACAGGAAGCCGTCCTCGTCCAGCAGCGCCAGGTCGGTGGTTCTGACCCAGCCCTCCTGGCCCGACTGGGCGGACTGAACCTCCAGGACGCCTTCGCTGCCAACGGGCAGCTCTTCACCGGTGTCGATATCGACCACCCGCAGGGCCACGCCGGGCTGGGCACGGCCCACGGAGCCGCGCTTGGTTTTGGCGAACTCCCGGTGGTCCTTGAGGTTCCAGCTGGTGATGCCGCCGCCAAACTCTGTGGCCCCGTAAACGTCGAGAATGGGAATGCCGTAGTGGCTCTCAAACCTCTCCTGCAGGTCGACCGGCAGTGGGGCGCTGCCGGCGATTACGCAGGTGAGGCTGGACAGGGCGTCAACCGGAACCTCGGCGTCCATCACCATGCGGATCGCCGTCGGTGGCAGGGAGCCGACCTTGGGTTTGTAGGTGCTGACGATGCGCACCCACTCGGGGACGGAGAATTTTTCCATCAGGCAGAAGGAGCGCCCGTGGATCACCGAGTCCACGGTGAAGTACATGCCGCCGATATGAACCAGGGGGCCGGACAGTACGGCAACGCCGTCCTGGAGCTTGATGGCGCCGTCGGTCTTTTTGGTGGACAACAGCGCCTTTTGAAAGCTCTGGTAGGGCAGTTTGATGCGCTTGGCGGGGCCAGTGGTGCCGCTGGTGAGCATCAGAATGGCGGTTTCGGGAAGTGGCTCGTGGTAGGGCGGCTTGCCGGGAGCGGCGTTTTCGGTGATGCGCTTGGCGTTGAGCGTATCGCCGGAGGTCAGCTGGATACCCACCATGCCGCGGGCGCTGACGATTTCCTGCAAGTGGGGATTGGCCCAGTCCTCGGCGTCGGCGATAACGGCGCCGACATTGAGCCCGCCGATGTCGGCGGCAATCTTTTCTCCCCCCTGGAAAGGGTTGACCGAGGCCACGCAGCGCCTCGAGGCCAGCACTTCCACCACGGCTGCCGCGTGGGCCGGGCGGTTGCGGAGGATGATGGCGACCGGCGCCCCCTCCCCCAGGTTGGCGGTGTCGAGAATGTCATCAATGCCAGTCATGCAGGCCTTGACTTCGCCCCAGCTGTACCAGTGGCCCTTGAATTCAATGGCCCCCTTGGTGGGGTCCAGATCCAGTACGGTGCGGATGCGCTCGGCTAAACCCATGTGCATGGCTAAATTCCTGTGAGTTGATACGTCTTCTGCCCTCCCGAAAGCGTGGGCGATATGGTGTGCAACAAGCAGGGACTTGGGAGGAGGCTGGATATTAACCCGACAATGGTAACAATCCGCTACATAAATGCGCAAGTCGCGTAGAACGGGGCGTAACAGAGGCGCCGAGGCCGCGGCCTTGCCGGTCTATCGCGACGGCTGGACAGGCTCGGTAAAGGGAGAGTTTTGGGCTTTCGGCTCTGCGGGCTATTTGTGGCGGAGAGGTGTTCGTTGGGGCTGCCTGCTGCTGGCAGAGTCGGGGAGGGGGGCAGCTGAGAAATCAAAAGGGGGCGTAAAGCAAGCCGATACCAGGGCTGCACGAATCACGTGCAGCCCTGGTGGCTTGGAGCCTGGAACCTAAGGCCAACTCAGAAGTTTAGTCCTGAGTGGCTTCTTCAAGCTCTTGTTCGGCGTCGTCGGCGGCGTCGTCCATGGCGTCCATGGCATCGTCGGCGGCGTGATCCATGGCATCCATGGCGTCATCGGCGGCGTCGTCCATGGCATTCATGGCGTCGTCAGCGGCGCCCTCGATGGCATCCAGAGTATCTTCAGTGGCGGTGGCAGCATCGTCCATGGCCTCTTCGGAAGCGGCGGCGGCATCGTCGGCCATTTCCGCTGCGGAATCCATGGCTTCAGTTGCGGTTTGCTCGGCCTGATCCAGCAGGGAGGGTGACTCCTCGGCGGGGGTTTCGGTGGACTGGCTGGTGCTGTCGCCACCACAGGCGACCAGGGCCAAAGAAAAGGCGGTAACAGAGAACAGAGTTGTGAGTTTTTTGATGTTGACCATGAGCATGACTCCAAGTGTTTTAATTCCGAGGGGGCATTATAAGTATAGATGTGGGAATAAGGTCAAGAGCCCTGTCCCAGAAACTGACACTTTATTCACAAGAAATTGAGAAAAGAGCCATAACAATCTATTAAAAATATAAATTTCTCATATTTTGTGATGGGCGGTGAGGCCGCGACAGGGGTCCGGCCGCGGTGGCCGCCGCTTACCTGTGTCCACCACCTCTGCTAGACTCCCGCTGGTTTTTGCTTGGAGCTGCCGTCGTGTCCAGACCCCCTGTGTTGCCCGCCGCCGAGTTGCTGTCCCTGGTCCTGTCAGGAGACAGGGCTGGCGTGTTCAGCTTTGAGTTTGTTCAGCGCTATCTTCCCGGCGCCCCCCTGGTGGAGCTGGTGGTCGCTGTGGCCCCGGGGGCGGGGGGCGGGGCATCCCTGCTGATATCCGATCAGGTGGCGGCTGTTGGCCAGTGGTTTGCCGGTGGGGTCCCCGATGGCGACACCCTTGCCCAGTGCGCCCGGGCCGTCGGGGTGCCGGTGTTGTGTCTGACGGAGGTTGTCAAGCTGTCCCCGGTGCACATTCCCAAACCCTGGGGTCAGGAAATCTGGTACACCGGGATCGAGCAGCGGGGCCAGTCCGGCGTCACCGATGGCAATAGCCGCATCCCCCTGCCCTGGCTCCTGGCCCTGGGGGCCGAGCGGTTGCTGGCGGAGGGTGTGGCGGAGCCCAACCTGCTGAAGATTCTCGACCCTCTCCCGGAAGAGGCCTTCGGCGACCTGTATTTCGAGCTCCACCAGGAAAAGTGTGAAGTCTATGTGGTCACCGCGGTGGCGGACAGCGCCTGGCCAGACGGCCGGGGCGCCATCAGGTACGGCTTCGACCCGGTGCTGCGCAGCCGCTACGGGGACGACAAGGCCTTCAGGGCTGCCTTCCTTCAGGCGGTGAGGGAGTACGAGTCCGTCAGGCGCCAGATCGACCGGCAGATCGACGACTTCCGTGCGCGCGACGGTGTCGCCACCAATGCTCCGGTGTCCGCCCAGACCCTGAAGGCCTGGCTGGCGGAAATCCCCGCCGCCTGGCAAGCCAGGGAGCTCAGCGCCCGCCAGGCCATGGATGCCTTTACCCACATGGTTCCGTTGGCCATTGGCGATGTGGTCAAGGTCGCCCGCCTCAGCCCCCATGCCCTCCAGCACGGAGTGCGCACCGTGGAGTTTCAGACCCCGGTGTACGAGCGCAAGATTCTCAGCTTTGGCCAGAAGGTGCTCACCCAGGAGCACTGGGATACCGAGGAGGCGGTGCGCCAGATGAGTCTGGAGGCGGGGCAGGTGGAGGTGCTGCCGGTGGTGGCAAGCAACGAGCTGTTCACCCTGGAGCAGGTGGTGGCCTTCGATGACTTCCGCGTCTATCGCCTCACCTTGGTGCCAGGGGGGGAGTGCGTGCTGGCGGCGGTCGACAGCTACAAGGTGGTGATGGTGGTCCAGGGCGAGGTGACCCTGGGGCGCCAGACCCTGGCAGCCGAAGAGGCTGGGCTGGTGCTGCGAACTGTCGCCAACTGCCGGGTGAGAAATTCAGGGGCCGGGGATGCCGTGTGCCTGGTGTCCGTCCCCGCCGGCATTCCGCTGCCGCTGGTTGCCGGCGGGGATGCCCAGGGTTAATGGTTGCCGGGGGGCCGGGCCTATGGCAAAATCGCCACCCTTTGCCGGTCAGCAGCCGGTTAGAGCGAAAGTGGCGGAACTGGTAGACGCGCTGGATTTAGGTTCCAGTGGGGTAACCCGTGAGAGTTCGAGTCTCTCCTTTCGCACCATATCCAACTTCAACCAACATTCCAGAATGTAATGGCGAGGAATAACATGCAGGTTTCCATTGAGACAGTTTCCGGCCTCGAGCGGCGCATGACCGTCGACGTCCCCGCGGAGCAGGTCGATAACGAAGTAACCCAGAGGCTGCACAAGGCTGCGGGAACCATGCGTCTCGACGGCTTCCGCAAGGGCAAGGTGCCCATGAAAGTCCTCCAGCAGCGGTTTGGCAAAGGTGTGCGCCAGGAAGTGGTGGGCGAGGTTGTCAGCCGCAGCTTTCAGAACGCGGTTGTCGAGCACAAGGTGCGCCCCGCGGGCCAGCCCAGTATCGAATCCCTCACCGACAACCCCGGGCAGAACCTGGAGTTTGTCGCGGTGTTCGAGGTCTATCCCGAGGTCGAGCTCAAGGATTTCAGCGCCATTGCCATTTCCCGTCCCGTGGCGGAAGTGACAGAGGCGGATATCGACAAGATGATCGAGGTCCTGCGGGAGCAGAATGCCAGCTGGACCGCAGTGGATCGCCCCGCCCGGGAGGGCGATGAAGTCACTCTGGACTATGCCGGCCGCAAGGATGGCGAAGCCTTCAACGGCGGCTCGGCGGAGGGCGCCAAATTGAAGCTGGGCTCCGGCCAAATGATTCCCGGCTTTGAAGATGCGCTGGTGGGTATGGGCGCTGGCGACAGCAAAACCGCCTCCCTGTCATTCCCCGCCGACTACCACGACGACGACCTCAAGGGCGCGGCGGTTGAGTTTGACCTCAAGGTGGAGGAGGTCCGGGAGAAAACCCTTCCCGAATTGAACGACGAGTTCTTTGCCAAGTTCGGCGTCAGTGAAGGCGGCCTCGACAAGTTCCGCGAAGAAGTGCGGGCGAATATGGAGCGGGAGCTGCGCAATGCGGTGAAGAACAAGGTCAAAGGGCGCTTGATGAACCAGCTGTTGAAGCTGCACCAGGTGGATCTGCCCAGCGCCTTGGTAAAGGGTGAGATCGGAGTCCTGCGCCGCCAGATGCTGAGCCAGTTCGGCGGTGGCGCGAATTTTGACGAATCCATTCTGCCCGACGAGCTGTTCTCCGGTGAGGCCGAGAAGCGGGTTGCCCTGGGACTCATCGTCGCCAAGGTGATCGAGGAAGCCGGCATCAAGTCGGACCCGGACCGGGTCAAGCTGCAGATCGAGGAAATCGCCTCCACCTACGAAGATCCCCAGGAAGTGATCAGCTACTATTACGGCGATCAGCAGTTGTTGGGGGGCGTTCAGTCCGCGGTGCTGGAAGACCAGGTGGTGGATCATATTCTGGCCAAGGCCTCGGTTGTTGATGAGCCCGCCAGCTACGAAGACGCGGTCAAGCCCGACCAGCCGGAGGTGACAGAGGAAGAGGTTGCCGCCGTCGGCGAACAGGATTAAGGCGCCCACTCCCGCCCGGCGGGGCAGGCGCCCAACCCGCCTGCTCACTCGCCTATCGCCCTGTCACTCTCGGCAGTTACAATGCCTGCACAGCGATTGCCAAAACCAGATGGAGATTGATCAATGAGTTCGGTACTGGATATTCAGAGTGCGGGCGGCCTCGTGCCCATGGTGGTTGAACAAACTGCCCGGGGCGAGCGTGCCTTTGATATTTACTCCCGCCTCCTCAAGGAGCGGGTGATTTTCCTGGTGGGTCCGGTCGAAGACTACTCCGCCAACCTGATCGTAGCCCAGATGTTGTTCCTGGAGTCGGAAAATCCCGACAAGGACATTCATCTGTATATCAACTCACCCGGTGGCTCGGTGACCGCGGGGATGTCCATTTACGACACCATGCAGTTTATCAAGCCGGATGTGAGCACCATGTGTATCGGCCAGGCCGCCAGCATGGGCGCCTTTCTGCTGTCTGCCGGCGCCCCCGGCAAACGCTACTGCCTGCCCAATTCCCGGGTGATGATTCACCAGCCCAGTGGCGGCGCCCAGGGGCAGGCGTCGGATATCTTTATTCACGCTCAGGAAATCCTCAAGATTCGCGAGAAACTGAATCGAATCATGGCCCAGCACACGGGTCAAAGTTACGAAAAAATTGCCGCCGATACCGAGCGCGACAATTTTATGGATGCGGAAACCTCCAAGGCCTACGGGCTGGTGGACCACGTTCTGGACAAGCGCCCCTGAAATGGGGTAGTCTGAATCGAACAAAGGTATGAGCTGGTTAATAACGTAGTGTTTTATATGGTTTTTTTTGAGGTGAAGCGATGAGCGGTCAAAGCAAATCCGACGACAATGGCAAGTTGCTTTACTGCTCCTTCTGCGGCAAAAGTCAGCACGAGGTGCGCAAGCTGATTGCCGGCCCTTCGGTGTTTATCTGTGACGAGTGTGTCGATCTGTGCAACGACATCATCTCTGAAGAAATTCAGGAGGACGTCAGCAGCGGTCGCGGCGACAAGCTGCCCACCCCGGAAGAGATCAAGCACATCCTCGACGAGTATGTGATCGGCCAGCAACGGGCCAAGAAAGTGCTGTCGGTGGCGGTGTACAACCACTACAAGCGCCTTCAGGGCGCCCCCGGTAAATCGGATGTCGAGCTGGGCAAAAGCAATATCCTCCTGATCGGCCCCACCGGCAGCGGCAAGACCCTGCTCGCCGAGACCCTCGCCCGGCTGCTCGACGTGCCCTTCACCATTGCCGACGCCACCACCCTGACCGAGGCCGGCTATGTGGGTGAGGATGTTGAAAACATCATCCAGAAGCTGTTGCAGAAGTGCGACTACGATGTGGAAAAGGCCCAGCGGGGCATTGTCTACATCGATGAGATCGACAAAATCTCCCGCAAGTCGGACAACCCCTCCATCACCCGGGATGTGTCCGGGGAGGGCGTCCAGCAGGCACTGCTCAAACTGATCGAGGGCACCGTGGCATCCGTACCCCCCCAGGGCGGGCGCAAGCATCCCCAACAGGAGTTTCTGCAGGTCGACACCTCCAATATCCTGTTTGTCTGTGGCGGTGCGTTTTCCGGTTTGGAAAAGGTGATTCGTGAGCGCTCGGAGAAGGGCGGCATCGGCTTTGGTGCCGAGGTCAAAAGCCGCGACCTGGCTCCCAAGATTGGCGAAACCCTGAGCACCGTAGAGCCGGAAGACCTGGTGCGCTACGGGCTGATTCCCGAGTTTATCGGCCGCCTGCCGGTGGTTGCCACCCTCGA
>CAZWUP010000047.1:0-14790 GCA_964637045.1 uncultured Porticoccaceae bacterium
GCAACGGCGTGGGTGCCGCGGCCACCAACGACAACACCGTGGCCATCGGCAATGATTCGGCCGCCAGTGGCGAAAATGCCACCGCCATCGGTATGGGTGCCGAGGCTTCTGGCACCGACAGCCTGGCGCTGGGTACCGATGCTCAGGCTACCGAAAGCTCTACCACTGCTGTCGGTGACAACGCGGCCGCGACAGCGGTTGATGCCACCGCGGTTGGCCAGAACACCAGTGCCAGTGGCGCCGGTGCCCTGGCGGCAGGCTATGGTGCCGAGGCCAGTGGCGACGGTGCGGTTGCCGCCGGTGACTCCGCGGCCGCGGTAGGTGACGGGTCCATCGCCGTCGGCGACACTGCCACCGCCAACGGCGACGGTTCCCAGGCCATTGGCCAGGATGCCACCGCCGATGGCGATGACAGCATTGCCCAGGGCACCAACGCCATTGCCACCGGTGCCAGCTCACAGGCCCAGGGCACCAACTCCACCGCAAGTGGTACGGGTGCTCTGGCGGTGGGTTCCGGCTCTACTGCACAGGGTGACTCGTCCACAGCCGTGGGTGACAACGCCAAGGCTGCCAATGCGGATGCCACGGCTCTGGGTCAGAACTCCTCGGCCTCTGGTCAGGGGGCTCTTGCCGCCGGCTTTGGCTCACAGGCTGCGGGGGACAACAGTGTCGCCGTGGGTAACACTGCTCAGGCCACTGGCACCGGTGCTCAGGCCTACGGCCAGGGCTCACTGGCCAGCGGTGCCGGCAGCATTGCCCAGGGCAACGGGGCCACGGCTTCCGGTGTCAACGGCGTCGCTCAGGGTGCCGGCGCATCGGCCTCCGGTGCCGCCAGTGTGGCCTCCGGTGTCAATGCCACTGCCGCCGGGGTCAACAGTGTGGCCATAGGTACAGGTGCCACAGCGGCCTACGACAACTCCACAGCTCTGGGCTACAACGCCTACGCCAACGCCATGAACTCGGTGGCGGTGGGTGCGGGCTCTGTCGCCAGCGAGGCCAACACCTTCTCGGTGGGGGCTGCCGGAGCGGAGCGCAGGATCACCAATGTGTCTCCCGGTGTCTATGGCACGGATGCTGTCAACATGGACCAGTACAAGTGGCTGGATAGCAAGGTCGAGGACTACCACGACGAAGCCCGCGCCGGTATCGCCATCTCCAACGCCATGGCAACTGTGCTGCCCAGAGAGGGCAAGCACTTCGCCATGCGGGTCGGCGGTGGCTTCTACGGCGGCGCTGAAGCCATAGGTATCACCGCTGCGGGTCGGGTCAACAACAATATTTCCATCGATGCGGGCTTTGGTGCTTCAACCAGCACCCAGAGCGAGTACGGCGGCAAGATTGGTGTGACCTACGAGTGGTAAGCCGGCACAACACCTGAGCACGTCAGTGCTCGGGTAGGGTTACAAAAATGGCCCCGGCAATTGCCGGGGCTTTTTTTCGCCTCGGGAGGGGGCCGCCGCCTAAAAGTAGGTATGCGGCCCGTACGGTGCCTCCCGATCATGTAGAATGCGGTCCTTTCCCGCAGACACGTTTTCACAATGCCCCTACTCAAACTTACCAATGTCTCCCTGCACTACGGCAAGAAGGTGCTGCTCGACGAGGCCAACCTGGTGCTCCGCCGGGGCAACAGGATCGGTATCCTGGGCCGCAACGGCGAGGGCAAGACCACCCTGCTCAAGGTGATTGCCGGCGAGATCGCCCACGATGGTGGCGAGCGCTGGGTGCGGCCCGGGGTGCGCATTTCCTGGCTTGCCCAGGAATTGCCGGATGCCGATGAGCAGTCCGTTTACGATGTGGTGGCCAGTGGCCTGGCGGAGGCGGGCCGGCTGCTAAGCCAGTATCACGCGCTGATCCAGGATCCGGACCCCGATCTCAAGCTGCTGGAGCAGGTGCAGCAGCGCCTGGAGGCCGCCGATGGCTGGTCCCTTCAACAGCGGGTGGACACAGTGCTCACCCAGCTGGAACTGCAGGCGGATGTGGCAATGAAAACCCTGTCCGGGGGTTGGCGGCGGCGCGTGGCACTTGCCCGCGCCCTGGTCAGCGAGCCGGAAATTCTGCTGTTGGACGAGCCCACCAACCACCTGGATATCCCCTCCATCGAGTGGCTGGAAAAGCAGATCACGGAATTTCGCGGCGCCCTGCTGCTGGTGACCCACGACCGCGCCTTCCTGGCCCGGGTGACCAATATGATTGTCGAGCTGGACCGGGGCAATCTGTTCCCCTGGGAGGGAGGTTATACCAGCTTTCTGGTGTATCGCGACGAACAGCTGGCCTCGGAAGAGCGGGCCAATGCCCTGTTCGACAAGCGCCTGGCGGAGGAGGAAAAGTGGATTCGCCAGGGCATCAAGGCCCGCCGCACCCGCAACGAGGGCCGGGTCAGGGCGCTGGAGGCCATGCGCAACGAACGCATGGCTCGCCGCGAGCGCCAGGGCAAGGCGGATTTTGCCGTGGAATCGGCGGACGTCTCCGGCAAGATCGTCGCCGAGCTCAAGCACGTCAGCCACAGCTACGCCGGGCAGGTGGTGATCGACAATCTGAGTACCACCATCATCCGCGGTGACAGAATTGGACTGGTGGGGGCCAACGGCGCGGGCAAGAGCACCCTGCTGAAAATCATCCTCGGCCAGCTCCAGCCGGAGCAGGGGGAGGTAAAGCTGGGCACCAAGGTGGAAGTTGCCTATTTTGATCAGTTGCGCCAACAACTGGACCCGGAGCGCAACCTGCTGGACAATATTTGCGAGGGCCGGGAATTTATCACCATCAACGGCAAGGATCGCCATGGCATCAGCTATTTGAGCGACTTCCTGTTCAGCCCCGACCGCATTCGCACGCCGGTGAAGGCGCTGTCCGGGGGCGAGCAGAACCGGGCGATTCTGGCCAAGCTGTTCAGCAAGCCGGCCAACGTACTGGTGCTCGACGAGCCCACCAACGACCTGGATATCGAGACCCTGGAGCTGCTGGAAGAGATTCTGGTGAATTTTGACGGCACCCTGCTACTGGTGAGCCACGATCGGGCTTTTATGGACAATGTGGTCACCAGCATCCTGGTGTTCGAGGGCGAGGGCCGGGTGGAGGACTATGTCGGCGGTTACAGCGACTGGATTGCCAGGGGCGGCAAGCTGCTGGCCATCGGCGACACCAGGGAGGCCAAAAAGCCCGCCGCCCCAGTGGTCAGCGAAGCCGCTGCAACCACCCCGGCAAAGTCCCCGCCGGACGCCAGGAAAAAACTCAGCTACAAGGACCAGCGGGAATTGGACGCCCTGCCGGCAAAAATCGAAAGCCTGGAGTCGCGCCTGGGTGAGTTCGAGCAAACCATGGCCAGCGCCGAATTCTACCAGCAGCCCCAGGGTGCAATAGACAATGTGTTGAACGACCTGGCGAGTTGCCAGGCCGAACTGGAACAGTGCTACCAGCGCTGGACTGAACTCGAGGGCTGACCACCCAGCCCCAGGAGAGCCCACAATGAACGACAGCCTTCACAAACCGAACGACAACCAGAATTTTGCCCTTTTAAATCTGGGTTTTCGGCCCTTTTTTATACTTGCCGGTGTATTCGGGGTTCTGGGCATGGCCTATTGGGGGCTGGTGGTCCACGGCGTGATGGGGGTGGACCCCGGGCCGCTGACCCTGTACCAGTGGCATGCCCACGAAATGATCTTCGGCTATGCCCTTGCGGTAATCGGCGGATTCCTCCTGACATCGGTAAAAACCTGGACCGGATTGCAAACCCCCTCCGGGGCGGGGCTACTGGTGTTGGCAGTTCTCTGGCTGGCGGCCCGGCTGGCATTTGCCCTTGGCGGGGCAGGAATTCTGGTGGGGGCGCTACTGAACCTGGCCTTTGTGGGGGCCTTTGCGGCGATCATCGGCGATCGGGTCCTGCGGGTAAAGCAGTGGCGCCAGCTGGGAATTCTCGGGGTGGTGGGGCTGCTTGCCCTGGGTGAGTTTGTGCTGATCTTCGGCATCATCCAGCGCGATCAGTGGCTGATCGGGAAGGTCCTGTACCTGGCACTGTACCTGGTGTTGCTGATGATTCTCATCATGGCCCGCCGCGTCGTGCCCGCCTTTACCGAGCGCGGTGTGGGTTACCCCTGTACCCTCGGGCAGTCGAAAATCCTCGATGCCCTCGCCCTCTGGGGGTTTGTTCTCTACGCCCTGACCAGCGTCTTTCTCACGTCGCCGGTGACGACCGCCCTGATTGCGGGCGCCACCTTTATCGCTCACAGCCTGAGGTTGTGGAACTGGTACACCCCCGGGATCTGGAAGCGACCCCTGTTGTGGAGCCTGCATCTGTCCCTGGCCGCCATAGCCGCCAGCCTGCTGCTGGCGGCCCTCGCACCCTGGCTCAAGATCTCCAGTTATCTGGTGCTTCACGGCTTTGCCGTGGGTGGCCTGGGTCTCATTACCCTGTCGATGATGTCCCGGGTTGCCCTCGGCCACACCGGCAGGGATATCCACAACCCGCCGGGGCTGGTGAGCCTGGCACTGGTGTTGATGGTCGCCGCAGCCCTGATCCGGGTGCTGTTTCCCCTGCTGCTGCCGGGCAGTATCAGCCTGTGGCTGGCTCTCTCCCAACTGGCCTGGATCGCTGCCTTCGCTATATTTCTGGGGATCTACACCGGGATTCTGGTGAAGCCGAGAGTTGACGGCGCACCGGGTTGAGGTGGAGCAGCCGCCTCAGCCGGCGGCGGTGACGGTTGTTACGCCGGCAGCAGACCCCAGCAACAGCAGGTCCGCCGGGCGCAAGGCAAACAGGCCATTGGTGACCACGCCGACGATATTGTTGATCCTCTCCTCCAGCTCCCGGGCGGAACCCATGGGGTGAAGGTGGTGCACATCGATAATGATATTGCCATTGTCGGTGACCACCCCCTCGCGGTACACCGGGTCACCCCCCAGCTTGACCAGCTCCCTGCCCACATGGCTGCGGGCCATGGGAATCACCTCAACCGGCAGGGGGAAAACCCCCAGGTGCTCCACCCATTTGCTGTCGTCGGCGATACAGACAAACTCGCGGGCCACGGCGGCGACGATTTTTTCCCGGGTGAGGGCCGCACCGCCCCCCTTGATCAACTCCAGTCTGGGGTTGACCTCGTCGGCACCGTCCACGTAGAGGATGACTTCGTCCACGGTGTTGAGGTCGAACACGGCAATGCCCAGGGCCTTGAGGCGCTCGGCAGAGGCCGTGGAGCTGGCCACAGTGCCGGCAAACTTGTGTTTGTGGGCGGCGAGCAGGTCAATAAAGAAATTGGCGGTGGAGCCGGTGCCGATACCGACAATACTTTGCTCGTCGATTTTTGCCAATGTGTAGTCAACGGCGGCGGCGGCCACTGCCTGCTTGATGTCGTCCTGGGTCATGGTTGAGCCTTGGGTGGTAGGAGGGGGGCAATCTTTCGATTACGGACAGTTGTAGGCCGTGTAGGAGCCGAGGCCATCGCGGATGGAATCCCGCACCAGGGTGTTGGCCTTGAGCAGTACCGCCTGGTCCCTGGCCAGGCGGTCCAGCTCGGCCTGGACCTTCTGCTCATTGCGGGGAATGCCCACGATGTTGTCGAGAACAGTGGTGGATACCGTACCTATCTTGGTGCAGTTAAATACCTGATCGGCAGTCACCATGTTTACCCGCTTGCCGGCCTCGGAAACCTTGACCATGGTGCAGCCCGCCAGGGCCAGGGCGGCAACGGCAATCATCAGGGTAGCGTACACTTTGTTCATGGCATTTCCCCACCGGTTGGGTTTGACTGGAAGAAGCTTGCGGGAGCGTTGAAGCCCGGTCTGCGTGTATCCGCACACCAGCCGGCAAGCCCCCAAAACAGGCACCCAGTCTAACGCGAAGCCGGGGTGAGGTGTAGGTCCATTTGGCCCCTACACCCGGTGGGCAAACACCGGGTCTGGGCCCAGGGGTACGATCCCGGTGGGGTTGATGGTTTTGTGACTGCCGTAATAGTGGCTCTTGATATGGTGAAAATTCAGGGTTGCGGCGATCCCGGGAATGTCCAGCAGCCGTCCAAGATAGGCGGAAATATAGGGAAACTCCGTCAATTTGCTGCGATTGCACTTGAAGTGCCCGTGATAGACGGCGTCAAAGCGCACCAGGGTGGTGAACAGCCGCCAGTCGGCTTCGGTAAGGGCGTCCCCCACCAGGTAGGGCTGGCTGGCGAGGATGGCTTCGACCCAGTCCAGGCTGGCAAACAGCTCGCCATAGGCCTTCTCGTAGGCTTCCTGGCGGGTGGCGAAGCCGGCCCGATAAACCCCGTTGTTGATGGTGTCGTACACCCTCTGGTTGACCGCGTCGATCCGCTCCCGCAGGTGCTCCGGGTAGTAGTCGTCGGTATTTCCAGTGAGGGGGTCAAAGGCACTGTTGAGGATGCGAATGATATCGGCGGACTCGTTGTTGACGATGGCCTGGGTCTTCTTGTCCCACAGCACGGGAACGGTTACCCGGCCCTGGTAACCCGGATCGCCCTTCAAGTAGAGCTGGTACAGGAAGTCCAGGCCGTAGAGGTCATCTCCGCCGTCGGCAAACTCCCAGCCGTTCTCCAGCATCAGGGGCTTGACCACGGTGATGCCGATATGGTCCTCCAGTTGTTTGAGTCGGCGGAAGATCAGGGTCCGGTGGGCCCAGGGGCAGGCCAGGGACACAACCAGGTGGTAGCGTCCGCTTTCCGCCCTGAACTCGCCAGCGTCGGTGATTTGGTGGCGAAAGCTGCTGTCCTGGCGCTTGAATTCGCCCCCGGTGGAGCTGGTGTCATACCACTGGTCCACCCATTTTCCGTTCTGCAATAAGCCCATGATGATCTCCTCGGTGGCCTAGGCCACCTGTGTCTGTGGCAAGAGTGAATCAATCTGCCGCTGTGCCTTGGCGATCACCTCCTCGGGGGTGCCCTTGGAGCCGCCAGCATCGACGATATGGACGTTCCTGACGCCGATAAAATGACAGATGTGTTTCATATAGCCGCTGGCAAAATCCATCTTCCCGCCAATGGCGGCACCGCCGCTGGCCACCACCAGCCAGGCGGTGTCGATGTCCGCCAGGCCCTGGGGGCCCGACGCGGTATAGCGGAAGGTTTCCCCGGCGCGGGCAATATAGTCAACCCAGCGTTTGAGTTGGGCCGGCACCGAAAAATTGTGCATGGCAATGCCGATCACCAGAGTATCGGCGGCCAGCAATTCGTCAATCAGGACTCGCGAAACACCCTGATGATGGGGCAAGGCGTCGCTGCCCTGGTCGCTGGAGCCGTGGAGGGCAACAAGGTCGTCCCCGTGGAGCGGGGCAAAGGGCTCGGCGCCCAAATCCCGGTGAATGACGCTGGTGTCCCCCAGGCGGCGGACCAGGTGATCGGTCAGCGCCCTGCTGTTGGACGCCCCCTGGCGGGGGCTGGAGTCGATGCGCAAAATGGTCATGGTATTCAGTCTCCTTTACTTGGCTGTCGCGATCAAATGGTCGGCGCTCAGGGAGCCGGCGCCGCGGATGGTCAGGGCCAGGGAAATGCCCAGCAGGGCCAGCCCGAATTCGTAGCCGTTATTGGCCATGAACAGCCCGTTGCCGATATGCACGCTGAAGATGGCCACCACCATGGTGAACGCGGTCACCAGGGCCGCGGGCCTGGTGAGCAATCCCAGCAACAGCAGCAGGCCACCGAAAAACTCGGCGCCACCCGCCAGCAGGGCCATCGGGTAACCCGGCCCCAGGCCGATGGATGCCAGCCATTGGGCGGTGCCGTCGAGACCGTAGCCGCCAAACCAGCCAAAGAGCTTCTGGGCGCCATGGGCGCTGTAGATAACGCCAGCGGTCAGCCGGAGGGGCAGGTCGTCATAGCCCTGGCGGCCGGATCCAAGTAGGGTTGCAATGTTCATGATAATCTCCATTCAGTGAATTGGATGAGTGAAGTCATTGTAGTTGTTGGCCCTGCCGTGAATAAGAGGCTATTCTTGTCCAATCACTTCAATTATTTTGAACATTTGGCGTGGGCTCACCATGAATACCATCACCCTGGAGTTGTTGGCCACCCTGGACGCCATCGAGCGCCGGGGCAGCTTTGCCGCGGCCGCGGAAGAGCTGGGCAAGGTGCCGTCGGCACTGTCCTACAGCATTCAAAAGTATGAGGAATTGCTCGGTGTCACCCTGTTTGTCCGCCAGGGGCGGCGCTCCCTTTTCACCCCGGCGGGCCGCCACTTACTGGACCAGGGGCGCCAGTTGCTGGCGGCGGCCGACAGCCTCAGTGAAGAGGTCCAGACCCTGGCCTCGGGCTGGGAGCCCAGGCTGAAAATTGCCGTCGATGCCCTGATGCCGGTGGCTCAGGTAATGGCGGTGATCAACCGCTTTCTGGCGGACAAGCCGGGGGTGGAAATCGACATCTGTGAAGAGGTGCTGGGGGGCGCCTGGGAGGCCTTGATTGACGACCGGGTGCAATTGGCCATCGGTGCCCCCGCTCCCAAACCGTCGGGGCAGGGTATCCGCGCCGAGCCCCTGGGGGTGCTGGAGCGGGTGTTTGCGGTGGCCGCGGACCACCCCCTGACGCGGCTCCCGCAACCCCTGCGGGAGACGGATATCAGCCAGCACCGCCTGGTGATCGTCCACGACAGCAGCCGCACCGGCATCCCCAGGGCCACCCGCCTGCTCAATCTGGATCGCCACTTCTATGTGCAGACCATCCCCCAGAAGCTGGAGGCTCAGCGGGCGGGTATCGGGGTGGGGTTTCTGCCGCGGCGAATGGTGGAGCCCCTGGTGGCCGCCGGGGAGATGGCTGTCCTGGAGGTGGCGGAGGTGAATCTGGAGGATCACCTCTTTCTGGCCTGGAAGGTTGCCAACCGGGGGCAGGGCCTGAAGCTGCTCACCAGGCTGCTGCTGGAAACGGATTTTCGCTTTGATTAACCCGGCGGTATTTATCGCCGGGTTAATAACCCCAGGACTGTGGCCGGGCTACGAAGCACTAAGACGCCCTCAAGTCACAACCATTGTCATTAACCCTGCATCACCTGTTGTTCGTACACGCCCCTGGCGGCAGCCACCGCGACACCGGTGTTGATCTCCCCTCCCTGGGCGGCAATCACCGCCTCCAGGGCGGCGAGGCACTGCAGCACATTCTGCTTGCGGCTGGCGTGGCCCATCAGGCCGATGCGCCAGACCTTGCCGGCAAAGTCCCCCAGGCCGGCGCCAATCTCCAGGTTGTAATCCTCCAGGAGGGTCGTGCGCAGCCTGGCGTCGTCCACCCCGGCGGGAATAAACACGGAATTCAACTGCGGCAGCCGGTGCTCCTCGGCCACCAGAAACCGCATGCCCATGGCCTGCAGGCCGGCGGCCAGGGCGCGGTGATGCAGGCGATGTCTGGCCCAGGCCGCTTCCAGCCCTTCCTCCCGCAACATCACCAGGGCCTCGTGAAGGGCGTAGAGGGGGTTGATGGGTGCGGTGTGGTGGTAGGCCCGCTTGCCGCCGCTGCCCCAGTAGCCCATCACCAGATTCATATCCAGAAACCAGCTCTGTACCCTGGTGCTGCGGGCGGCGATGCGCGCGGCGGCCCGCTCGCTGAAACTCACCGGCGACAGTCCCGGCACACAGGACAGGCACTTCTGGGTGCCGGAGTAGATGGCGTCCACCCCCCAGGCATCCACCCGGAGCTCCACGCCCCCCAGGGAGGTGACGGCATCGACGATGGTCAGGCAATCGTACTGGCGACCGAGGTCGCACAGGGTTTTCACATCGGAGCAGGCGCCGGTGGAGGTCTCGGCGTGGACAAAGGCCAGGGCCACGGCATCCGGGTTGGCCCTGAGGGCATCGTCCACCTTCTGGGGATCCACCGGCTTGCCCCAGTCGTCCACCACCATGATGGGGGTGGCGCCGCAGCGCTCGACGTTCTCCTTCATGCGCCCGCCAAAGACACCGTTCTGGCAGACGATCACCTTGTCGCCGGGTTCAACCAGATTGACGAAGCAGGCCTCCATACCCGCGGATCCGGGGGCGGACACCGGCAGGGTGAGGGGGTTTCGGGTTTGCAAGGCGTATTGCAGCAGGCCCTTGACCTCGTCCATCATGGCGACAAACGCCGGGTCCAGGTGGCCGATGGTGGGCCGCGACAGGGCCGCCAGCACCCGGGGGTGGATATCGGAGGGGCCTGGGCCCATCAGGGTGCGCACCGGGGGGTGAAATGAGCCAGGGGGGGTGTCGTCGGTCACGGAAAGTCCTTGCAGCGATGACTGCCGGGTGATGGCCAAATGGCAACGGATTGCAAAAAGTCCCGTGCATTTTAGGGCCGCATTGCGGAAAATCAAAAAACATCGCGGTTTTCCCGGCCCCGACCGGATTGCCGTCTACCCAGCAGCCGGGTCACCAAGCACCCTACAGTCGTTGAATCGGTATCAATCTACCCAGCATGGACTTTGAAGCCCCTATGCCCGAAAGCTACGTCAGACGCATACTCAACGCCAATATCTACGACCTGGTGGTGGAAACCCCGGTGGACGATGCCCCCCAGCTCAGCCGCCGCCTGGCCAACCGGGTACTGCTCAAGCGGGAGGACCTGCAGCCGGTGTTTTCCTTCAAGCTGCGGGGCGCCTACAACCGCATGCTCAAGCTGACGGAGGAGGAGCGGGGGCGGGGGGTGGTGGCCGCCTCGGCGGGCAACCACGCCCAGGGGGTGGCGATGGCGGCGGCGAAGATGGGCATTCGCGCCATCATCGTGATGCCCCGCACCACACCGGACATCAAAATCAACGCGGTGCGCGCCCTGGGGGGCGAGGTGGTGCTCAGCGGCGACGGTTTTGACGCGGCCGCGGAACACGCCGCCACCTTGGTGGCGGAACACGGCATGGTGTACATCCATCCCTTTGACGACCCGGATGTGATCGCCGGCCAGGGCACAGTGGCGATGGAGCTGCTGCGCCAGATCTCCGGCCCGGTGGATGCCATCTTTGTCTGTGTCGGCGGCGGCGGGTTGTGTGCCGGAATCGCCGCCTACGTCAAGTACGTGCGCCCAGAGATCAAGATAATCGCCGTGGAGCCGGAGGACGCCGCCTGCCTGAACGCGGCCATGGACAAGGGCCGCCGGGTGAGGCTGCGCCATGTGGGGCTGTTTGCCGACGGCGCCGCCGTGGCCCAGGTGGGCAAGGAGACCTTCCGCATCCTCAAGGACACCCTCGACGCCGCCATCACCGTCACCGCCGACGAAATCTGTGCCGCCATCAAGGATATCTTTGAAGATACCCGCTCCATCGCCGAGCCCGCCGGCGCCCTGGCGGTGGCGGGGCTGAAAAAGTATGTGACGGAACAGGGCTGGCAGGGCAAAACCCTGGTGGCCATTGAAAGTGGCGCCAATATGAACTTCGACCGCCTGCGCTATATCTCCGAGCGCACCGAAATCGGCGAGAAGCGGGAGGCGGTGCTGGCGGTCACCATTCCAGAACAGCCCGGCAGTTTCAGGAACTTCTGCAAAATGGTCCAGGGCCGGATGGTCACCGAGTTCAACTACCGCTACGGGGACCCGGACCAGGCCCATATTTTTGTCGGAATCCAGGTGGCCTCCGATCAGGACCGCCACCAGCTGGTGGCGGCCATGGCGGCGCAGGGCCTGGTGGTTACCGACATGACCGACAACGAAATGGCCAAGCTGCACATTCGCCATATGGTGGGCGGCCGCGCCGCACGCATTGCCCACGAGCGGGTGTTTCTGTTCGAGTTCCCCGAGCGCCCCGGCGCCCTGGGCAACTTTCTCGACAATCTGGGGGGCAGCTGGAATATCTCCATGTTCCACTACCGCAACCACGGCGCCGCCTTTGGCCGAGTGCTGGTGGGCCTGGAGGCCCCCCATGAGGAGCGGGCGCGGGTGTCCCAGTTCCTGCGGGAGCTGGGCTACAGCTACAGCGAGGAAACCCACAATCCCGCATATCAGTTCTTTCTGAGGTGAGGGATGGGCAGAGGCCAGAAGCGCTCACCAGCGGCGGTGGCAAGGGGAGCGGTGTGGTGACCGGGAAAATCCCCGGGCGGCATACCCGCACCCCCTGCTGCTGGTGGCGCCGACAGACCCAGGGCCTCAGTGGCGGGAACAACTGCTGCCGAGGCAGGCCATGCCCTTGTCCGCCGGGCACTCGCACTTGAAATTCACCGCGCCACCCTGGCTCAAGCCGTCCACCACCTGGCAGTTCTGGCCGCAACTGCCGCCACCTGCACATTGCTTGCGGCCGCGGGGAGCCGAGGCCAAAACACCGGGACTGGCGCTGATGTTCCTGGCGCCTGTTTGCCCTAGCAGAGGAATGACGTTTTGTTGAAGAAGTTATTGGGGATTATCCGCGCGCCCTTCCTGCTGCTGGTGCCGGCGTGCCTTGCCCCCGCCTATGCCGTGGCCTGGCGGGAAATGGGTACTGTCGACCCGGTGCTGGCGACCCTGGTGCTGGTGGCGGGCCTGGCCAGCCATATCGGCGTCAACGCCCTCAACGAGTACCAGGATTTCCGCAGCGGCCTGGATTTTGCCACCACCCGCACTCCCTTCAGTGGCGGTAGCGGAACCCTGGTGGCCGACACCAACTTTGCCCCCGTGGCGCTGTTTGTCGCCTTCCTTGGGATCTTGGTGACCTTCACCATCGGCCTCTATTTTGTCTGGCAGATTGGCCCCCAGGTCATCGTGCCCGGGCTGCTGGGGCTGGCCGTCATCGCCGGCTACACCAAGTGGATCAACAACTTTCCCCTGCTCTGCCTGTTTGCCCCCGGCATAGGTTTTGGCCTGCTGCTGGTCAATCTCGGCACTCTGGTGCTGCTGGGCTCGGTGCCGGTGGCGGCGCTGTGGGTGTCCATCCCGGTGACCCTGCTGGTGAGCAACCTGCTGCTGGTGAACCAGCTTCCGGATGTGGAGGCCGACCGCCGGGTGGGCCGCAACCACCTGGCCATTGCCTGGGGCACGGCCTGGGCGGGCCGGGTCTCGGTGGTGCTGCTGGCGGGGGTGTATCTCAGTATCGTCCTCGGCTGGCTGGTGGGGGCGCTGCCGGCCCCCACCCTGCTGGCGTGGTTGACGATTCCGCTGGCGGCCGTGGTTGGGGTAAGGGTGCTGGCGTTTGACCCCCTACAGCCCCGGCGCTTGCTTCCCGGGATGGGCGCCAATGTTGCGCTTACCCTGTTGACGCCAGCGTTGATGGCGGTGGGCCTGGTGTGGTGAGGGCGAGCGGGGTGGGAAGTGGCCGGCTACCAAGCACCCTACAGTCCTCAACATTGCTGTCCCACAACTATCTGGAGACAGGACTCCGGTTCTGCCTTTTGTGGCCCACGCCAGCAGGGAGACCCAAAGCGCCTGGCGGGGCCGGCTAGGCGATCTTGCCGAAGCCGCCAGTGCTGTGTGGCGGGAAGCAACCTCAGAGCTATTTAAATTCAATGGGTTGGGAGATCGCTTCGCGGGTGCACTCCGCGCAATGACAAATCATCAGAGATTCCTCAAGTAAGTACCTTTCGCCATTTGCTTGATATGTGTTAACTGAGGAGCGTAAAAACTGGGCTAGCCTGTGGTGGCTGGGGTTTCGCTGCACCCCGAATGTGTCCGTCGCCACGGGGAGGATCGGCCGCCATGTCCATGTCTTACGAGGCCATCGTTGAACGCTTCACCGGCCCTGGCCAGGTGTTTGAAATTGTCGAACAGCAAGTCGAGGGTCGGCCAGTCAAGACCTGGCGGAACCTGCCCGCCCACCTGGGGGAAGTGCTCGCCGCCAGCCGCCAGTTTGGCGAGCGGGAGTTTCTGGTTCAGGGGGAGGTGCGGGTCAGCTACCAGGAGTTCCACCGCGCCGTCGCGGCGCTCGCCAGGTCGCTGCAGGCAATGGGGGTGGTCAAGGGCGACCGGGTGGCCATCGCCATGGCCAATCGCCCGGAGTGGGTCCAGGCATTTTGGGCGACGGTGGCCATGGGCGCCATCGCGGTACCCCTCAACGGCTGGTGGCGCGGCGACGAGCTGGCCTACGGCCTCGGCGATTCCGGGGCCAAGGTGTTGTTTGCCGATGGCGAGCGCCTCGCCCGTTTAGAGGGACGCGTTATCCACAGTCTCGAGACCCGGGTGGCGGTGGGCTGCCCTCGGCCGCCAGCCGGGGCGGTGGCCTTTGAGGCTTTGCTGGCCGGACCGGCTGACAGCGGCCTGCCGGCAGTGGCCATAGCACCGGACGATCCGGCCACCCTGTTTTACACCTCAGGTACCACCGGCTTCCCCAAGGGCGCCCTGGGCAGCCACCGAAATTTCTGTAGCGCAGCCATGGCCATGCCCTTCAATGGGCTGGTCAGCGTCCTGCGCCAGGGGGGCGGCATGGCGGAACTGGCACAGCTCCAGCAAGTCCGCCAGGTCGCCCTGGTCACCGTACCCCTGTTCCACGTCACCGGGTGCCAGGGGGTGATGCTGAGCATGATGGGTTGTGGCGGCAAATTGGTGCTGATGCCGCGCTGGGACGGGGCCCTGGCCCTCGATCTGATCGAGCGGGAGCGGGTCACCCTGTTTGGCGGTGTGCCGACCATGGTCTGGCACCTGCTGGGCCAGCCGGATATCGCCAGCCGCGATCTGGGCAGCATCATCAACCTCGGCTATGGCGGTGCGCCGGCGGCACCGGAGATGCTGCGCCGCATCCGCGAGACCCTGCCCAACGCCGGTGCCTCCAACGGCTGGGGTATCACCGAGACCTCGTCGACCATTACCACCATCGGCGGCCTCGACTACCTGGAGCGGCCCGACAGCGTCGGCCGGCCCCTGCCCATCTAAGACCTGCAGGTGGTGGACGGCGCACGGCGGGAACTGCCACCCGGCGCCATTGGCGAGTTGTGGGTGCGCGGGCCCACGG
>CAZWUP010000048.1:0-14685 GCA_964637045.1 uncultured Porticoccaceae bacterium
TGGCCCCGGGAACACGGCGGCATGGGGCTGTCCTTCGCCAAGCAGATGATCTACCACGAGGAGCTGGAGCACGCCAGTGTCGGCCGCATCATCGACAACGGTGAGAACCTCCTCGGCCCCACCCTGATCCGCTTTGGCAGCGACGCCCAGAAAGCCCACTACCTGCCCCGCATCCTGTCCTGCGCGGACGTCTGGGCCCAGGGCTACTCCGAGCCCGGGGCAGGATCCGACCTCGCCAGCCTGCGCACCCGGGCGCTGCGGGACGGCGACCACTTCGTGGTCAACGGCCAGAAGATCTGGACCACCCAGGCCATGGAGAGCACCCACATCTTTGCCCTGGTGCGCACCGGCAACTACCCCCGCAAGCAGCAGGGCATCAGCTTCCTGCTCATCGACCTGGAGACTCCGGGGGTCACCGTGCGGCCCATCATGAGTATCGCCGGGGAGGAGGAGCTGTGCGAGGTGTTCTTCACCGACGCCCGGGTGCCAGTGGCAAACCTGGTGGGGGAACTGGACCAGGGCTGGACCGTGGCCAAGGCCCTGCTGGGCCACGAGCGCATCTTTATCGGCAGCCCGGCGCTGGCCATCAAAGCCCTGCGCAGCGCCCGCCAGCTGGTGGCCGACACCGGCCAGAGCCGGGACCAGGGGGTGCTGGACCGCCTCGCCGCCCTCGCCGCCGATCTCCACGACTACCAGTTGCTGTACGCCGAGATGTGTGCCCGGGTGCGGGACAGCGGCGAGCCCGGTCCCGAGGCATCCGCCCTCAAGTTGATCGTCTCCGAACTGCTCCAGCGGATCACCGACTTCACCGTCGACATCGGCGCCGAGTACGGCGGCATCGTCGGTGACAGCACCATCAATGCCACCACCTACGACCTCCACTGGCCGCAGATGATGGCGCGGCCCACCACCATTTT
Organism: uncultured Porticoccaceae bacterium; assembly: GCA_964637045.1. GTDB lineage: Bacteria > Pseudomonadota > Gammaproteobacteria > Pseudomonadales > Porticoccaceae > CAYXXZ01. The sequence continues at coordinate 918 of CAZWUP010000048.1, forward strand.
TGCGGGTGCCAGCGAGGTCCAGCGGGACATTCTCGCCAAGGCCGTGCTCGCCATGCCCGCGGCCAAATGAGGACCCTGCGATGACATCTCCCTTCCATTTCGCCCCCTTCACCAGCGACGAAGACCTCAGCGCCTTGCGCCAGGAGGTGCGGGATTTTGTCGCCACCTTCGACCCCGACTGGCGCGGCCGCGACCTCGCCATGGGCTGGTTCGGCTTCGACCCCGAGTTCAGCCGGGCGGTGGCCGAGCGGGGCTGGATCGGCATGACCTGGCCCAAGTCCTATGGCGGCGGCGAGCGCAGCGCCATGGCCCGCTACGCGGTGATCGAGGAACTGATGGCGGCCGGCGCCCCCCTGGGGGCCCACTGGATCGCCGAGCGCCAGAGTGGCCCCTTGCTGCTGCGCCTGGGCAGCGAAGCCCAGCGCGCCCAGTTCCTGCCTCCCATCACCCGCGGCGAAATCTCCTTTTGCATCGGCCTGTCGGAGCCCGACGCCGGATCCGACCTCGCCAGCCTGCGGGCCAGGGCCACCCCCGCAGAGGGCGGCTGGCGCCTCAACGGCCGCAAGATCTGGACCACCAACGCCCACCGCTGCCAGTTCATGATCGGCCTGTTCCGCAGCGGCGGCTCCCCTGAAACCAGCAAGCACCAGGGGCTGTCCCAGTACCTGATCGACCTCACCAGCAGCGGTATCGACATCCGCCCCATCCGGGACCTCAGCGGCGAGACCCACTTCAACGAAGTGGTGTTCGACGACGTCTTCGTGCCCGCGGACATGCTGGTGGGCCGCGAGGGCGAAGGCTGGGCCCAGGCCAATGCCGAACTGGCCTACGAGCGCAGTGGCCCGGACCGCTTTCTCAGTGTCTTTGCCCTGCTCCCGGCCACCGTCGACGCCCTCCGCGGCCAGGGTGAGCCGGACCGCCTGGGGGCCCGCCGCATCGGCGAGGGGGTGGCGCAACTGGCGGTGCTGCGGCAGATGTCCCTGTCCATCCAGGGCATGCTGGACGCGGGCCAGACCCCGGCCCAGGAAGCGGCCCTGGTGAAACAGCTGGGCACCACCTACGAGCAGCAGATCCCCGACCTGGTGCGGGAGGTGCTGGACGGGTCGCCAGCCATCACCGGCGCCGATCGCCTCGCCGAAACCCTTGCCTACACCACTATGTTTGCCCCCAGCTTCAGCCTGCGGGGGGGCACCCGGGAGATCCTGCGGGGCATCATCGCCCGCGGTCTGGGCCTGCGCTGAGCAACGAGAGAGATGACCACGATGAACGACAACCTGAACATCGGCGCCCTGCTCGCCGAACAAGTGGAGCGCCTGTTCGCCGCCGAGGTGACCCGCGCCACCCTGGTGGCGGCGGAGTCCGGTCAGCTGGCCCATGCCCTGTGGCAGCAGCTGGAGGAGATGGGGGTGCCCTCGGCCCTGGTGGCGGAGGATGCGGGGGGGGCCGGCCTCCTGTGGAGCGACCTGGAAGGGGTGCTCAGCTGCGCCGGTTTCCACGCCGCACCCCTCCCCCTGGGGGAGACCCTGGCCGCCCGCCAGGCCCTGGCGGAGGTGGGCCTGACCCTGCCCGGCGGCCCCCTCGCCCTCACCGACAGCCCCCTGGTGATGGCCGCCGACGGCGCCCTCAGCGGCACCCTGGTGGTGCCCTGGGGGGGGCAATGCGAGCACTTGGTGGCCGTGGCGGAAGGGCCCCAAGGGCCCAGCCTGTGCCTGCTGGCGGCGGCCGCCGGCACGCCCCACCCTGGCGGCACCAGCCGGATTCCGGCGCTGGCGCTCTGCCTGGACGGCATGCAGCCCCTGGCCAGCGCCCCTGCGCCGGCCAGGGCAGAGTTTGGCCTCAGGGCGGAGCTGGCGGCAGTGCGGGCGGCGCAGATCGGCGGCGCCCTGGAGCGACTGCTGGCCCTGTGTGTGGAGTACGGCAACACCAGAACCCAGTTCGGCCGCCCCATCGGCAAATTCCAGGCGGTGCAGCAGATGATTGCCGCCCTCGCCGAGCAGGCCGCCGCCGCCCGGGTGGCCGGCCAGCTGGCCTGCCGCAGCCTGGCCAGCGCCAACCCGGGGTTCGGGGTCGCCGCCGCCAAGGTCCAGGCCGGCAAGTCTGCAGCGGCGGGAGCCGCCATCGCCCACCAGGTGTTCGGCGCCATGGGCATCACCGACGAACATGAACTGCACTTCCACACCCGCCGCCTGTGGCAGTGGCGGGACGAGGGGGGCAGCGAGCACTGGTGGGCCGAACACCTGGGCCGCAGGGTGATCGCCGCCGGCGGTGCCGGCCTGTGGCCCACCCTGGTGGGCGGCTGAGGCCGGCCAGGTACCCAGTGAGCACCGGACATTCATCAAAACCACACCAGAGGTAGCACCATGACCACCAAAGTACTCGTCATCGGCGCCAGCGGCGACGTCGGCCAGGGGATTGTCGAGCAACTGCTCGCCGGGGGTTACCAGGTCGTCGCCGCGGGCCGGGACCTGGACAAACTGCGGGCCGTCAAGGCGCGCCTGGGGGAGCCCCCGGGGCTTGACCTGATCGCCGGCAGCATCGCCGCCGAGGCGGCGGCCGCCACCCTTGGCCGCGAGGTCCGGCGCTTGGCGCCGAGCCTGGCGGGCGTGGTGGTGTCCGTCAACGGTCCCCTCCAGACCATGGCCCTGGCGGAAGCCGAGTCCGGGGCCGTGCTGGAGGTGGTGCGGGGCAACCTGCTGCCCCACCTGATCGCCGCCAGGCAGTTCATCCCCACCCTGCCCCAGGGGGCGGCCTTTGTGGCCATCGGCGGCGGCATGGCCGACCTGGTGGTGCCGGGGATGGGTGTGCTGTCCATGTGCCAGGCGGCCCAGCGGGCCATGTACGCGGTGCTCGCCAGGGAGCTGGCGGACACCGGGGTGCGCATCCACAACCTGATGCTCTACTCCATGATCGCCGGGCACAGCAACCGGGACCGCCACCACCCCAAGTGGATCACCGCCGAAGAGGTGGGCCGCCACCTGGTGGCGGTGCTCGCCCACCCCGAGTGGTTCCCTGAGGTGACCCTGGCCCTCAGGTCCCGGGGGGAGGCGGGCCAGCGGCCCGCAGATCCCGCGGCCTGAGCCGCGGAGGCCGTCAGTCCAGTCCCAGGGCGGCGAGGGCGGCCTCCCGGTTGGCCCGGTAGTCCGTCTTGCCGGTGGCGAGGCGGGCAACGGCGGTCACCGCCACCACATGGCGGGGCACCTTGTAGCCAGCGAGCTGTTCCCGCACCCGGGCGCGGATCCCCTCGGCGTCGAGGGGTGCGCCTCCGTGGAGCGCCACCACCGCGGTTACCGCCTGCCCCAGCCTGGGGTCGGGAACCCCCACCACGGCCACATCGGCCACGTCCCGGTGGGTACGCACCGCGGCCTCGACCTCTTCCACATAGACTTTTTCGCCACCGCTGTTGAGGCACAGGGCGCCGCGGCCGAGAAAGCGCACCCGGCCATCGGCGAGCACTTCCGCCCAGTCCCCCGGCACCACATAGCGGGTACCGGCGATCACCGGGAAGGTCTTGGCGGTGGCCTCCGGGTCTTTGTAGTAGCCCTCGGCGAGCAACCCGCACTTGGCAAACAGCCCCACCTCGCCGCTGCCCGGGGTCACCTCGCCGGACAGGTCACCGCGCAACACCTTGCAGGTGGGCGGCAGTGCCAGGGTGGCGTCCGCGGCAGCGTCCAGGTTCTCCCGGGTAACCACCTGAAAAGCCATGCCCGGCGACTCGCTGGCCCCCAGCCCGTCGCTGATGCTCAGCCAGGGCAACGCCTCCAGCAGGCCCCGTTTGGTGTCCCGGCTCAGGGCCATGCCGGCGGAGGAAATACCTTCCAGGCCCTCGAGGTGCCAGCGCCCGGGATGGGCGCGCAGGGCCTCCACCAGGGGCACCCCCATGGCGTCACCGACAATGGCGAAGCGGGTGATGGCGTAGCGAGCCACCGCATCCAGCACCGCCAGGGGGTCAAAATGGGCGCCCGCCATGAGCACCACCCCCACCCCGTAGGAGAGGGGAAACAGGGTGCTGTAGAGTCCCACCGCGTGCATCAGGGGGGCGCACACCAGGATGCGCCGGGGCGGCTGCTGGTGTTCGGCAACCCGCGCCAGGTGCTCCTCCAGGCTCGCCGGAGGTGCGCCATAGGTGGTGAAAATGCTGTTCTGACCCTGGCTGCGAAACAGCACGTCCTGGCGGATCATCACCGCCTTGGGGTAGCCCGTGGTGCCTCCGGTGTAGATAAACCACAGGTCGTCGCCGTCCCAGCCCGGGTTGAGCGGCGCGGTGTCCCCCTCCGCCAGCAACCGGGCAAAAGCCAGCGCCCCCGGCACCTGGGGTTGGGCGCCCTCGCCCACCTCCAGGAACAGCCGCACCTTGGTGAGGGCGCCGGCGATGGCCGCCATCTCCCCACCCCGGGGACTGTCGTAGATCACCCCCGCGGCGTCGCTGTGGTCTAGCACATGGTGCAGTTCGGCGCTGCGGTAACGAAAATTGACGTTGACGTGGACCAGCCGCGCCTTGAGCAGGGCCACCAGGGCGATCACATACTCGAGGCGGTTGGCCATGCACAGGGCCAGGGTGTCGCCCGGCGCCAACCCGCGGGCCAACAGGGCGCGGGCAAGGCGGTTGCTGAAGCGGTCCAGCTCCCCCCAGCTCAGGCTGCGGTCGCGGCCCGCCCCCACCTCCACCACCGCCGGCGCCTCGGCAGGCAGGGCGGCGAAGACCCGGGTGAGCACCTCGCCGTAATGAAAGGCCATCCCCCTACCCCCGACTCAGAACTTGCCCGCCTCTTCCATCAGCCGCAAAAATTCCCGCAGGGTGCCGGTGAAGGGCACCGGGGCGCTGAAATCAAAGATACTGGCAGTGGCGGCAGCGAAATCATCGATGCTTGGCGGCTGGTCGTTGGGCAGCAACACACCGGGGGAGCGATGGAAGCGCACTGCGGTGAAGTAGCCGCCGGAGGCGCCGACGATCTCGCCACTGACGTCGCAGGCATCGCTGCACAGCCAGGCCACCGCGGGGGCGACATACTCGGCGGTGACATAGGGCTGGATCTTGGGGTCGGCCACCGGGCCGGCCATGCGGGTCTCGCCGGCCACTGGAGAGATACAGTTGAGCAGGATGTTGTCCTTGCCCCCCTCCACCTTGAGCACGTTCATGAGGCCGAGCATGGCGGTCTTCGCGGCGCCGTAATTGGCCTGGCCGAAGTTGCCCACCAGCCCGGCCATGGAGGTGGTGAACACCACGCGGCCGAATTTCTGCGCCTTCATCACCGGCCAGGCGGCCCTGGTGCAGTACACCGAACCCATGAAATGGACCTGCATCACCGACTCGAAATCGGCCATCTCCATCTTGGCGAAACTCTTGTCGCGGAGAATGCCGGCGTTGTTCACCAGGGCATCTACCCGGCCGTAGGCCTCGACGGCGGTGGCGACGATGCCCTGGGCGCCGGCCTCGGTGGCCACACTGTCGTAGCTGGCCACGGCCTGCCCGCCCTTGGCGATGATCTCGGCCACCACCATATCCGCCACCGAGGCGTCGCCGCCCCGGCCATCGACCGCACCGCCCGGATCATTGACCACCACCCGGGCCCCCAGGGACGCCAAATGGTGGGCATAGCAGCGGCCCAGGCCGCCGCCACTGCCGGTGACGATAACAACGCGATCTTCAAAACGAATGGCCATGGCAACGCCCTCTCTAAGCTTGGTTTCGGCTTCCCGCCCCCCTCCGGGGCAGGGCTACAAACTGACGTTGTGTCAGCTATGAAGGGGACGCTAACAGCTGGCAAGGCGGTGGCGCAAGCGGGTTGGCGGAAATTATCCCGGGCAGTTGATCTATGACAAATGGCACCCCGCAGCCCGGCATCGACAGCCAAGGGCAACCGCCTCGGGCCTTGTCGTGTAATATTTCCCCCCCAGCCACCACCGCCAAAGGAGCGCCCCTTGTCCACCGCTACCGCCGTCCCCGGCGACCTGCGCCTCGCCCAGCAGGTGGCGATGCACCTGGAAGAGGACATCATCGCCCGCGGCTGGCCCGTGGGTGAGCTGCTGGGTACCGAGGCAAGCCTGGCCGCCGCCCAGGGGGTGAGCCGCTGGGTGATGCGGGAGGCCTTGGCCATCGCCGAGCAGGACGGCCTGGTGGAGATCCGCCGCGGCCGCCTGGGGGGTATCGCCGTGTCGGCGCCGGTACTCACCGTGGTCGGCTCGGCGGTGCGCCGCTTTCTCAGCCTGAGCCGTATTTCCGCCGCCGAGCTCTATGCCGCCCGCGCCCTGCTCGAAGGTTTTGCCGCCCGCTTGGCCATCGCCCGCAGGGATCGGGCCAGCAGTGCCGCACTGGCGGAACTGGCGGCGCGGGCTGCCAGCTCCCCCCCCGACCAGCATCCGGCCATGCTCTTTCTGGTGTTGCGGGAGGTGCTGCGCAGCGCCGGCAATGTCTCCCTGGAGGTGCTGGCCTACGCCCTGTCCCAGGCCACGGTGGAGCTGGCCCTGCTGCGGGGGGCCGACGAGCCCGCACTGGCCGCGGCGGCCAGCGTCCAGCTGCCGGAGCGCGTCGCCCTGGTGGAGGCCATCCTCGCCGCTGACAGTGCCCGGGCCGAAGCGGCCATCGCCCGCTACTGCGCCAGCGGCAGCGCCTTCCTGGCGGGCCTCGCCGGCGGCAGCCGGGGCGCGGCCCCCCTCGCCGGCCTGCGCCACCTGGTGCAGGACAGCCGCCACACCCGGGCGCGCCCCAAGCTCAGCGCGCAGATCGCCTGGCAGATCGAGTACGACCTCATCACCAACGACTGGCCGGCGGGACATTTCCTCGGCAGTGAAGCGGACCTGATGGCCAGCTACAGGGCCAGCCGCAGTGTCATCCGCGAGGCCATCCGCCCCCTGGAGCGGCTCGGGGTGGTGGAGATGTTCCGCGGCCAGGGCAGCGGCCTGCGGGTGGGCACCCCCAACCCCGCCGCGGTGGTGCGCAGCCTGGTGCTCTACCTCAACTACTTCAAGGACGGCGACTTCGTTGACTACGAGCTGCGCCGGGAGATCGAGCGCCATCTGGTGGCGGCCCTGGTGACGGCAGATGGCCAACGGCGTCGCACCGTGGCCACCGCCCTGGGGGACTTCGCCAGCCGCAGGTACCGCCCCACCCTCACCAGCCTGCGCCAGGTGGTCCACGACCTTGGCCAGCTCCTGGCCACTGCGGCGGATAACCGCATCCTGGCATTTTTCCTGCGCATCCTCGCGGCAACCGTGTTGCGGGACAGTCCCTGCACCCTCCCCGCCCGGGACGCCGGGGCCGCCATCGCCGCGGTGCAGCGGCGGGCCACCGACCTCGGCGACGCCCTGACCAGGGGCGACGGCGCCGCCGCCGGGGCCGCCGTCGACCATATCTGGGCCACCCTCAGGGACGCCTACCAGGTGCCCCGCCGCCAGGGATAGGTGCGCCAGCCCCCACCTTGCGCCGAGGGGCGGCCGACCCCAGCGCCCCCCTCAACCTCTCGTTGACCTGGATCAACAGGCCGTCAGATTCCCCGCGCCATCCCCTTAAAAGATTACACGATTAAATTTTTAATGTTATACGATTAAATCCCAAAGCCAAATTACCCAGCGCGGAGAAAGATCACCATGGGCTATATGAACACCGAGATCCGGGACGGGGTCGGCATCCTGTCCTTCAACAAACCGGAGGTGCACAACGCCATGGATGACCAGGCCATCACCGATATGCACGCCGCCCTGTGCTGGGCCCGGGACACCCCGGACGTGAAGGTGGTGCTGCGGGGCGAGGGCAAATCCTTCCACACCGGCCGCGATGTGCGCGCCATGGGGGTGCGTCCGCCGGGGGTCAGCCACTACGACTTCATGAAAGCGGGCCAGCGCAATATCCAGGTGCTGCTGGCCATGGGCAAGCCGACCCTGGCCGCCATCAAGGGCGGCACCCTTGGCGGCGGTGCGGAGTTCGCCCTGTGCTGCGACATCCGCGTCACCGCCAGCGACCTCAAGTTCGCCCTCCCCGAGGTCAAGTTCGGCCTCGCCGTCGACCAGGGCGGTTCGGCCCTGTGCGCGTCGCTGATCGGCCCGTCGAAAACCAAATGGCTGTTGATGACCGGGGACAGCATCGGTGCCCAGACCGCCCTCGACTGGGGGCTGGCGGACTTTCTGGTGGCGCCGGAGGAGCTCGACGCCGTGGTACTGGACATCGCCGCGCGCATTGCCGGCAACCCCCAGCGCGCCGTGCTCGCCGCCAAGGAACTGGTGGACGAGCTGTGGGCCGATGGCGTGCGCGCCGCCATTCGCCGCGAGCTGACCCTGCAACTGGCCCTGTTCAGCTCCGAGGAATTCCTGGCCCTGCGCGAAGCCCGCCAGGCTGCCCGCAGCGCCAGCTGAGGAACACAGCTGATCCGGGGACACCCCCAGCGCCCCGGTCCACTGCGGAGTTCCCGACTTCAGACACAAACCACAACCCCAGCGAGGAACCACCATGGCACTGCAACCACCGCCGCCCGCGGGCACCGTCTTTCTCAACAGGGACACCTTTGCCGGCCAGACCGTGATCGTCACCGGCGGCGGCACCGGCCTCGGCAAGGCCATCGCCGTGGAATTTGCCCGCGCCGGCGCCAGGGTGGGCATTCTCAGCCGCAGCCCCGAGCACCTGGAAAAGGGCGTCCAGGCGGTGGCAGCCTGCGGCGGCACCGCGGTCGGTGCCGCGGCGGATATCCGCGACGCCGGCCAGATCGCCGCTGCCTTCGACACCATCGAGCAGGCCCTGGGGCCGGTGACCCTGCTGATCAACAACGCCGCCGGCAACTTCCCCGCCCCGGCCGAAAAGATCTCCCCCAACGGCTGGCGCTCCATCACCCAGATCGTCCTCGACGGCACCTTCTTCTGCTCCCGGGAATTTGCCCTGCGCCGCCTCGCCGCCGGGGGTGGCGGCGCCATCGTCAATATCGTCGCCACCTACGCCTGGACCGGGGGCCCGGCCACCGCCGCCTCGGCGGCGGCCAAGGCGGGGGTGGTCAACCTCACCCAAACCCTCGCGGTGGAGTGGGCGCCGGACAATATCCGCGTCAACAGCATCGCCCCCGGGCGCTTCGTCCACGACGACATGCCGGCGCGCATGACCGCCGGTGAAGGCCAGGACCCCGGCAGCAATATCCCCGCCCAGCGCACCGGCGATGTCCGCGAGCTGGGCTGGGCCGCCACTTTCCTGTGCTCACCCTTTGCCAGCTACATCACCGGCCACACCCTGGTGGTGGACGGCGGCAACTGGTTGCGGCGCAGCCCCTACATGCCGGAATTCACTCCGGTGCGCAGCCTGTTCGCCTCCTGGCGACCGCCCAGGTAGCGGCGCCGACAACTCCTCAACAAGGGCACCCACCATGACCACCGACACAACCAGCCCCTGCATCACCCTCGACCGGGAGGGCGGCACCGCCATCCTCACCCTGTGCAACCCGGCGCGGCGCAACGCCTTCACCAAGGACATGCGCCGCGACCTGACCGCCAAGCTGCTGGCCTTGCAGAGCGACCGGGCCGTGCACGCCATCATCCTCACCGGCGCCGCCGGCCACTTCTGTACCGGTGCCGACGTGTCCGGGTTCGGCGCCATGGACATCAGCGCCATGGAGGCCCGGGTGTGGCTGCTCGACACCAACACCCTGCTGCGCGCGATGGCCGACGGCATCAAGCCGGTGATCTGCGCCATCGAGGGCGACTGCATCGGCGCCGGCCTGTCCCTGGCCCTGCTGGGGGATTTCATGATCGTCTCCCGCCAGGCCCGGCTCGGCGCCTTTTTCGCCCGCATCGGCCTGCTCCCCGACATGGGCATCCTGTACACCCTGAAGCACCGGGTGGGTATGGCCCAGATGCGCAAAATGCTGATGCTGGCCAACCCCCTCAGCGGTGAAGAGGGCGCGGCCATCGGCCTCGCCGACGAGCTGGTGGAACCCGGCCAGGCCCTGGCCGCCGCCAGGCAGTGGGCGGCGCGCCTCGGCGAGGTGGCGCCCCTCAGCCTCAACGGCATCCGCATCGCCCTGCGCAATGGCATCAACACCCTGGACGACGCGGTGCGCGCCGAGCAGGACTTACAGCCCTACCTGAGCACCTCCGCCGATCTCAAGGAGGGCATGAGCGCCTTTCTCGCCAAGCGCCCACCCCGCTTCAGCGGGCGCTGACCCGGAGGGCCGACCATGAACCTGGAACTCTCCCCGGAACAGCATCTGCTGCAGGACGCGGTGGCGAAATTCCTCCAGCGGGAATCCACCCCGGCGCGGGTGCGCAGCGCCGAGCCCACGGGCCACGACCCGGCCCTGTGGGCGGGTATGGCGGCCCTCGGCCTGCCCCTGTTGCGGGTCCCCGAGGACCGCGGCGGGGCCGCCATGAGCCTGTTCGACGCCGTGCTGGTGGCGGAGCAGTGCGGTCGCCACCTGGCCTCGGCGGCCCTGGTGGAAAACCAGGTTGCCGCCGGCCTGCTCAGCACCTGCGAACACCCCCTTGCCGCCACCTGGCTGGCCCGCCTGGGGGCTGGCGAGGCCCTCCTCTGCCTGGCCCTGGAGCCGCTGAATGGTGACACCTGCCAGCTGGTGCCGGGCGGCGCCGTCGCCGACGCCCTGCTCTGCCTGGAGGGCGACCGCCTGTGCCTGGTGGAAACCCACAGTCAGCTGCGGCCAGTGCACGGCCACGACCTGCCCCTGGCGGAATGGTGCGGCGGCGGTGCCAGGACCGTCCTCGGCAGCGGCCAGGCCCTGGTCGCCGCCCACCAGGCCGCCGTTGTCGAGTGGCGCCTGCTGACCGCCGCGGTGCAGGCCGGTGCGGCCCGGACGGCCCTGGAACAGGCCGCCGCCTACGCCTGCGAGCGCCAGGCCTTCGCCCGACCCATCGGCAGCTTCCAGGGCCTGGCCCACCCCCTGGCGGATGCGGTCACCGACATCGACGGCGGCTGGCTCGCCCTGTGGCAGGCGGTCGACGCCCTGGCCCGAGGCCTGCCGGAGGCCGCCACCCAGGTGCCCCTGGCCTGCTGGTGGCTGGCCCGCGCCGCGCCCCGGGCCACGGTGCGCGCCATGCGCACCTTCGGCGGCTACGGCATGACCCTGGAGTACGACGCCCAGATCTACTTCCGCCGCAGCCGCGCCCTGGCCCTGGTGGCGGGGGACCCCGCCCGGGAGTTGGCCAGGGCCGGCGCCGCCCTGTTCGCCACCGCGCCACCCCCCGCCCTGCCCCAGGCTGGCGATATCGGCATCGACTTCGCCTACGGCCCGGCGGCCGAGAACGCCGCCGCCGAGGCCAGGGCTTTTATGGAAGCCAACCTCGACCCCGAGCTGCGCGCCTTCGCCCTCAACACAGACGACGGCCATCACCCGGCCTTTATCCGCAAACTTGCCGCCGCCGGTTTGTTGTACCCCGACTGGCCCCCGGAGCTGGGGGGCGGCCGCGACCCCTGGGAGACCCAGGCCATCCACCAGGTGCTGGCAGAATTCGACTGGGCGCCGGCCCTGATCCAGGTCGCCGACATGGTGGCCAAGGTGGTGATGGCCTTTGGCAGCGCCGAGGTCAAGGCCGAGGTGCTGCCCGGCATCGCCCGCGGCGAGCTGTTCTGCGCCCTCGGCTACAGCGAACCGTCCTGTGGCTCCGATGTGTTTTCGGCGCGCACCCGGGCCCTGCGGGACGGCGCCGACTGGCTGATCGACGGCCAGAAGATGTTCACCAGCCAGGGCCATGTGGCCGACTTCGTGCTGCTGCTGGCGCGCACCAATCCGGATGCCGCCAAGCACGCCGGGCTGACCCTGTTCCTGGTGCCCACCCGCCAGCCCGGCTACACGGTACAGGAGGTGAAAACCCTGTCCGCCGAGCGCACCAATATCACCTATTACGACCAGCTTCGGGTGCCCGACCGCTACCGGCTCGGCGCCATCGACGGCGGCGTGAAAATCATGGCCGCGGCCCTGGCCATGGAACAGGGCGGCAATGGCTATTTCGCCAACAGCCTGCGCCAGGTGCTGCGCCATGCCCTGACCTGGGCGCGCAGTCCCGGGCCGGGCGGCCGGGTGCCGGCCGCCGACCCCGGGGTGCGCACCCGGCTCGCCGCCGTCGCCGCCCAGGTGCAGGTTGCCGAGGCCCTCACCCACCGCTCCATCTGGGCGGCGGCCAACGGCTGCGGGCGCAAGTTCTTCGGCCCCATGGCCAAGCTGTTCGCCTCCGAAGCCTGGCTTGCCTGCACCGCCGAGGTGATGGAGCTGGCCGCCCCCGCCGCCCTCACCGGCGGCGACGAGGCCCTGGCGCGGATCGAGCTGGAAAACCGCCGGGGGATCCCGTCCACCGTGTGGGGCGGCGCCAGCGAGATTCAGCGCAGCCTGATCGCCGAGGAGGCGCTGGGGCTGCCGCGAACGAGGAACTGAGGGTGCCCAGCCTCCCCCCGCAACCACCGCCAGCGCAAGGACACCGACTCGGGGCGCCGCCAGTCGTCCTGTTGATTAATTTTCGGGGATGGCGGCGAACCTGTGACTTGCTTACGATGGCCTTGGTGGGCGTCGACCCAGACGGACAGTCGCCACCCCGGAAACCGCCCGCAGTTCGGACCCAGACAGGCTGAAAAACCTATGAACTCCAGTGCCCCCCCTGCGCCCGTTGTCAGCGGCATCACAGCTGTGCTGCTCCAGCTCAGCGCAGCCCCGTGCTATGCCGACCTGCCGGAGGGTATCGCCACCCTCGCCAAGCAGTGTCTGCTGGACTGGTTCGGCGTCGCCACCCTGGGGGCGCGGGACGGGATGGTGGATATCCTCATCGCCGAGGCCAGGGAGCGGGGGGCGGCGGGGAATTGCCGGGTGGCCGGCCGCGATGAGACCCTGAACCCGGTGGATGCCGCCCTGGCCAATGGCACCGCCGCCCACGCCCTGGACTACGACGACGGCAATCCGGCGGGCGGCCACCTCTCCGCCCCTGTGGCGGCGGCGGTGCTGACCCTGGCCCAGCACACCGGCGCCGATGGCCGGGGGATCATCAGCGCCTTTATCGCCGGCTACGAGTTCGCCGCCCGCGTCGGCTACCTGGTGCGGCCCGGCCACTACGCCCGCGGCTTTCACCCCACCGCCACCCTGGGCACCCTGGGGGCAGCCCGCGGCTGCGCCGCCCTGCTCGGCCTCGACGACCTGGCCACCGGCAACGCCATCGGCATCGCCGCCACCCAGGCCGCCGGCCTGGTGGCCAGCTTCGGCACCATGTGCAAGCCCCTCCACGTGGGCCGCGCCGCGGCCAATGGCCTGCTCGCCGCCCGCCTCGCCGCCCTCGGCTATACCGGCAACACCTCGGTACTGGAGCACCCCCAGGGGTTTGCCGCCCCCCACAGCGAAAACTTCAACGCTGAGGCGGCCACGGCAACCCCCGGGGGCGGCTTTTTCCTCGCCGACAACACCTTCAAATTCCACGCCTCCTGCGCCGGCACCCACGCCGCCATCGAGGGCCTGCGCCGCCTGCTGGCGGAGCACACCGTCGCGGCGGGGGATGTCACCGCCATGACCCTGGCCATCGGCCCCCATATGGACAAGGTGTGCAATATTCAGGCACCGGAGACGGGACTGCAGATAAAGTTCAGCCTGCGCATGATGGGGGCCCTGGCGCTCGCTGGCTGGAACACCGCGGATCCGGCGATTTTTAGCGCCAGCACCGCCGCCGATCCAGCCCTGGTGGTGCTGCGGGACAAAACCCGGGTGGTGCTGGACCCGACCCTCGCCGGCATTGACGCCCGGGTGGAATTGCAGCTGGGGGATGGCCGACGACTGGTGGCAACCTGCCCGGCGGCGACCCCCGAAAAGTC
>CAZWUP010000049.1:0-14348 GCA_964637045.1 uncultured Porticoccaceae bacterium
TGACCTTCAGGTATCTCGCCGCCGCCACCGTCGCCCTCACCTCTCTGGCCCTCGCCCCCCTGGCCTTTGCCGGCCCCACCCCCGCCCCGGACGGTGCAAGGGTCTATTTTGTTTCCCCCCAGGATGGTGAAACCGTCACCAGCCCGGTAGTGGTGCGCTTTGGTCTCGAAGGACTGGGGGTGGCCCCCGCGGGTATCGAGGTGGCCAACACCGGCCACCACCATCTGTTGATCAATGTCGATCAGCTGCCCGATCCGGACCGCCCGATTCCCGCCGATGACAACCACAGGCACTTTGGCGGCGGGCAGACTCAGGTCGCCCTGGAGCTGCCCCCGGGTGAGCACAGCCTGCAGTTGATGTTGGGGGATCACGGCCATGTGCCCCATGACCCGGTTGTGGTGTCAGAGAAAATTACTGTCATCGTGGAGTAATACAGGTGCCTTTAATGTTGCCACAGTCTCAGCTTTTGCCATGATTTACCGGCTCGCTTAATCTGGATCAATTCCGCGCTCCGCCGTTGGTGATTTACTAGCACCATTCAACGACAACCAACGGAGAGACACCATGAAATTGACAACACTGGCAATGGCCACCACCCTGGCGACCGCTGCTGCATTGACCACTCCCGCATGGGCCTACGAGGCCGGTGATATTCTGGTGCGGGCCGGTGCCGCCACCGTCGCCCCAGATGAAAGCAGTGACGGCATCGCGGTTCCCGGGCTCAACATCCCCCCGATCGCGGGAACCGGGGCCGAGGTGGACAACAATACCCAGCTTGGTCTGACCCTCACCTATATGCTCAACAGTGCCTGGGGCGTAGAGCTGCTGGCGGCCACGCCATTCGAGCACGATATAACCGCAGACCTGGGGGCGGTAGACCCCAGCCTGTCCAGCGTCGCCGCCGGCTCCACCAAGCACCTGCCGCCCACTTTGTCGGTGGTCTGGTATCCCCTGGGCAGCGACGGGGGTATCTCGCCCTACCTGGGGGCTGGCATCAACTACACCGTATTTTTCCAGGAGGATGTGGATTCCGAGGTGGAAGCTGTTGCCGGCAGCCTGGCGAGCGTGAGCACCATTCCCATGGCCCTGGAGCTTGACGATTCCTGGGGCCTGGCGGCGCAGGTCGGCGTGGATTTCGCCCTCAATGAGAGCTGGCACCTCAACGCCTCGGTGCGCTGGATAGATATCGATACCGAGGCCACCTTCACCTCCGGAGGTGCCGACATCATCACGGTAAAGAACGTAGAGATTGATCCCTTTGTCTATCAGCTGAATATTGGCTACAAGTTCTGACATCGCCAACCCCGCGGCCGCCCTTTGGTGGTGGCCGTGCGGTTATCTCCCCGGTTGCCCCCCACCCATTGGTCCGCTGCAAGCTCCCCGTTTTTCGACCCGGGTAATCCCTGTATACTCAACAGCTGTTAAGGGTAGTGTCGTATGGGTGTCATTGCGGCCCCTATATTCCACCTGGGACAACTGATGCCCATCCCGGGCAAATTGAGTGAAGGAATCCCGGTCGCAGCAAGGAGATTACTGTTTCATGGTTGTCGTCAAAAAGAATCAGCGCCGCACCCGCAGCGAACAAAAAGCGCAGACCCGGCAAAAGCTGATCGACGCCGCGGTGGAAATTTTCCGCAAGGTGGGTTACGGCGCCGCCACGGTCAACATGATCGCGGATCGGGCCGGCGCCAGCAGACCCACCTTTTACGCCCATTTCAAGGACAAACGGGATATCGCCTTCCGGATATCGGAGCGCATCATCGCGGTGATGGAGCAAGCCTACAACGAGTTGGACGCCATCGATAATCCCACCAGGGAGGAGGTGCTGGCGTGGATGTTGAGGCTGGAAGCCCTGATGGCAAAGCACCGCACCATCCTCGAAGCGTCCTCCTCGTCACTGGTGGTCGATGTTGCGGAAACCAAGCGCTACCTCCAGGAGTTGAATCTCCACAGTGGACGCTGCATGCCTCGCCACCTGGCCATGCTCGAGGGCGAGGAGCGGGAGGTGTTCCTCAATAAATACATGATGATGAGAGTCCTCCAGGAGCGGTTGCTGTTCGTCACCCTGATCAGGGGTGTCGATTTCCCGCAACAGAACTATCATCGGCCCATCGAACTGCTGGCGGAAATGTGGTGGACAGAGCTGTTCAGGGACAGAACCTTTTGCCCGTCCAACCTGCAACCTGCAGCCTGCGACCCGGTTCCGGGTTAGATGGGCGATTCCGCAATACCCCCATCCACCGTCAGGCTGGTGCCGGTCATATAGGCGCCGGCGCTGTCGCTGGCCAGTAACAGCAGGGGCACGGTCAGGTCGTTCATATCCCCCAGGCGGCGGGCGGGGATTCCCCTGATATAGCGCTGGCCACTGTCGGTGGCAAAATAGTCGCTGTTGATATCGGTAAGAAACCAACCCGGACACAGGGAGTTGACCCGGATGCCGTATTTGCAAAGCTCCATGGCCATGGACTTGGTGAGCTGCACCACCCCCACCTTGGAAACATTGTAGGCCACCTTCAGCACCCCGGTGCGCAGGCCGTAGATCGAGCCGATATTGACGATCGCCCCCTTTTTGTCGGCCTTGATCATCTGCTCCGCGGCCGCCTTCGCCACCCGCCAGGCGCCATCCAGGTTGGTATCCATCACCCACTGCCAGTCCTCCTCGCCGGTATCGAGAAACTTCTTGGTTTCGTCGGCAACCCCGGCGTTGTTCACCAGAATATCCACACCGCCGTGGTTTTCGGCGATGGCGGCGAAGGCGTCGCCAACACTGCTGGGGCTGGTGACGTCCATGGGAATGGCAAAGGCCCTGCCGCCCTCGGCGCGGATGGCGGCGACTTCATCGGCGAGCTTTTCCGCCCGGCGGGCGGCGAGAATCACCACTGCCCCCTCGGCAGCCAGAACCCGGGCAAAGTGAACCCCGAGTCCGCTGGATGCGCCGGTGATCAGGGCAATTTTGTTGTCCAGGTTGAAATAATTTCGCGACACGAGCAACTCCTCAAACAGCTTTCGATAAATGGGTGGCGCAGAATTCTACTACCTTGTCGCGGGCGCTGCGACCTTCCGGCAGAAAGCCCATGATCGGGTAGTCGTGGCACAGGCCCTCGGCGATATCCAGGGTTGCCTCACCACCTGCTTCCCGCGCCTTGGCTGCCGCTGTCACCGCGATATCCCGCATCAACTCGGTGCTGCTGGTGGTGAGATAGAGCGGGGGCAGGCCGGCGAAACTGCCCAGCAGGGGGGATACTTCAGGATCGGTGGAAGCGTGGCCGGCGAGGTACAGGGCGCGGAAAAACAGCATGCTCGACAGGTTGAACATGGGGTCCAGGCCGTCGTTGAGGTAGAACGAGGCCCCGCTCAACGACCAGTCCCCGGCGGGAGAGAGGAGGGCGGCACAGCAGGGCAGGGGCAGGCCGCTGTCCCGGGCTCGCTGCATCAGCGACAGGGCGAGGCCGCCCCCCGCGGAGTCGCCCACCAGGGCAATGTGTTGCGGGCGGTAGCCGGACGCCAGCAGATCCTGGTATAGGGCCTGGCAGTCGTCGATACCCGCCGGGTGGGGATGCTCGGGGGCGAGCCGGTAGTTGGGCGCATAGCCCTCGGCGCCGAGCCGTGCGCAGAGTTCGGCGAGCAGCAGGCGATACAGGTTTGGCGAATGCAGGCAGTAGGCGCCGCCGTGGAGGAGCAACAGGACTTTGCGTTCCGCCACCGGCGTGTCCAGGGTCTCGCCTGCACAGTAGCGGTCCGTGTCTACGCCCCCCAGGGCGGCGCTGGCCAGGCCAGGGGTGCGTTTTACCTTGCCCGCCATGAGTTTCTCCAGTCCGTTGCCGGATTTTCTCAGTGTGTGGAGATCCTTGAGGTCTCTGTAGCGGCGGCGGCGCAGCTTGAGGATCAGGTTAAACAGGGTGGCTTGCCAGCTGAGTGTCATGGGGCTTTCCGGCAGAAAAGGTCAGGGTTCCCTCCCGCGGCCGGTGACGGGGGTCGCGGGAAGGGGGGGCGGCGTCAGTTGGTGGTAGCCCCGGCCCCTGAGGGTTTGGCCTTGTCGCCCGAGGTTGGCGGCTTCGCGGTCTTTCTTGTCGGTGCCTTGCGGGGTGCCGCACCCCCACCATTGCCTTTGCCGGTCTTTGCGGCTTTCCCCTTGGCGGCCGCGGTGCGCGCTGCGGGCTTGCGGGGAGGGGCCTTTGCTTCCACCACCTGGGGCGGGCGTTCGGCGAGCTCGCGGGCGGCGGCCAACAGCTCCTGGAACGACTTGTTGATGCACTGGTGGTAAAAGTCGGGGTCCGGGAGCATTTGGCGACAGCTGAGGAAAGTGAGAAAAACACTGCCGTAGTAGCTGTTGACGGTGTGGAACAAGCCGACCCCGTGCATGGGGCAGCCCGCCCCCAGCCACAACATGGCCCTGGCCCCACAGAGATACATGGGGAACTGGGGGCCGGGCACATTGGTGACTATGGTGTGGACAAAGGGTGCCCGGGAGGCGATGCCGGTGGCCGACATCACCCGCATACCCACCGACGCCAGGCCCGAGGGGATGGAGTTGATGATGGTGGACATCCGCTCCACGCCAATGGCGTTGGCGTAGGCTTTGGACGCCACCGCATCGTGGTGGATCAATTGCAGGCGCTTGACGGGGTCGGCGATGTCGGTGCGCAGGTACAATCTCATGCCCGAGACTTCATTGCCGCCGTCGGCATTGGCTTGGTCGTCGGTTCTGGTGCTGATGGGGACTCCGGCCACCAGGGATGCCTTGGGAAGTTCACGCTTGTCCAGCAAGTACTTGCGCATGGCGCCGCCGACGATGCTGAGGAGCACGTCGTTGAGGGTGCACTCGCCAACGGTGTTCTTGATGAATTTGAGGTCCTGGAGATCCATGCGCAGGCCGCCAAACACCCGGTGAGGGGACAGCTGCTCATTGAAGCGGATACGGTCCTTGACCTCATGGTTCTCAAAGGGTTTTCCCTGGTGGCCTTTTTGTCCCTCCTCCCGGGACCTGATGGCGTGCTTGACGATGTTGGCCACCTGGCGGGGCGATTTCAACAGCTTCAGGTAGGCCTTTTGCAGCAGCACCAGCTGGTTGGGCTCGTCCTCGCCGCACCAGTCGTCCTCGTATTTCTCCCGCGGTGGCGTCGGTTCCAGGTCGTGGAGGGCCTCGATGATCTGATTGCCGGTGGCGCCGTCGATGGCACAGTGGTGAATTTTCAGGTAGAGGGCGAAGCTCCCGGGGGGCAGGCCGTTGATGTTGTCCAGGCCCTCGATCACATAGGCTTCCCAGGGTGGGCGATTGAGGTCCAGTTGCCTGCTGTGGAGACGGGACAGGAGGATGCAGAACTGGCGCCAGTCGCCGGGCTTGGGCAGGGCCAGGTGGCGGACGTGAAACTCCAGGTCGAAGTTTTTATCCTCGATCCAGTAGGGGCTGTCCAGGTTGAAGGGAACCTTGACCAGCTTGCGGCGAAACACCGGCGATTTGTGGATGCGCTGTTTGAAGCGGTCCAGGATGTCCTTGAAGCGGACGATACCGTCGGCGGCGGTGCTGGGGTCGTAGATCAGAATAGGGCTGATATGAAAGGGCGCCGAGGCCGATTCGTTATAGACAAATACCGAGTCCATCTGGGTGAGTTGTTTCATTTGGGTACCAACTTGGTTCTTGTAGTGAAAAAATGCGCTGTCAAAGGGTGCTCTGTCAACGGCTGTTGCGGTTTCCGCTCCGCCACAAAGCACCGGCCCCGGTGGTGGTCTCTGCCGCGGGGCGCTCGGCTCGCCGGCCTGAGGGCAGTGGAGTGTTCGACCACATCCTAACTATAGTCATTGGCTGCCGACAATTTCACGCAATCGAAAGCGGAGATTGCATTGTTGCCGGCGACCCCTTCAGGATGTACGCAAACGCCGTGCCTATCAATTGAAATCTCGCCCTGTGTGGAGAATGGTAGCATCCACCGGTGGCTGAATTGTTTCAGTGGGGCACAACTTGAGGGCCTGTGCAGAACTGTGGTCCAATCCTGCACCTGTTGTGGGCACAGGTCAAAAGCTGCGGATGACATCAGACCCACGGACCGGCGGCCCCGATATTTTGTTCACTCGCCCTGTTATAGACAAAGGAGTTCCCCCGATGATTGCATACCAGATGGTTGGCACCAACGACCTCGGCCGCGCCAAGGCGTTCTACGATGAGATCATGGCCATGCTGGGGGTGACCGAACCGCGGCCGACCCCCAAGGGGGTGATGTATCCCTTTGCCCAGGGGCCTGGCTTTGCGGTCACCAAAACCCACAACGGTGAACCCGCCACCTTCGGCAACGGCGCCATGACCGCCTTTGCCTGCGGGTCGCCGCAACAGGTGGCCGAGGTTCACGCCAGGGCCCTGGCTCTGGGGGCGGTGGATGAAGGCGCCCCGGGTGACCGCGGGGGCTTTGGCTGCTTTGCCTACTTCCGCGACCTCGACGGCAACAAGCTGGCACTGGCCTGCTTCAATCCCGGCCGCTGACAATGAACTCCTGTGCGGCAGTGCTCGGCGCCAGCGGCCTGACCGGTGGCGAGCTGTTGCCCCTGCTGTGTCGCCAGTTTTCCAGGGTGGTGGCCATTGGGCGGCGGCCCACGGGCGGGTCCTTTGCCAACCTCAGTGAGCAGCTCACCGACTTCAGCGGAGACTGGTCTGTTGATCTCGGGGGTGTGGACGCGCTGTTTATCGCCTTTGGCACAACCCGCAAGCAGGCGGGTAGTGCGGAGGCCTTTCGCAAAATCGATCTTGATATCCCCCTGCGCCTCGCCGGGCAGGCTGTGGCTGCCGGGGTGCAAACCCTGGTGCTGGTCAGCGCCGTGGGTGCCAATCCGGACTCGGCAATTCACTACAGCAGGGTCAAGGGGAAGCTGGAAGAGGGTGTGGTGGCCCTGGGCTTTGCCAGGACGGTGATCCTCAGGCCGTCCCTGTTGCTGGGCAATCACCGCGATCGGCCCATGGAAACCCTCAGCCAGATAATCCTCAAGCCCCTCGCCCGCTTTATGCTGCCGAGTTTCAGGCCCATAGCCGCCGCCGATCTCGCGACGGCTATGGTGGGGGCCGCGGCACTGCCGGAAGGCGTGCATATCCTGGAGGGCAAAGCCCTGTGGCGCCTGGTGAAGGCGCGGGGTGGGGCCTAGGGCGTCAGGGACTCCTCACCCAGCAGCCTGTCCTCCAGGCCGCTGGGCAGTGCGCAGCAGGGGTGATTCCCCGTTTCTTCAGACAAAGGCCCGGGTATTCGCGGCCATGGCGGCTGCCGCGGCGCTGTATTCCTCCCGCAGGTGGGCCACACACTCGGCCACTGTGGGCACGTCGGTGATGCTGCCGGCCCCCTGGCCCGCACCCCAGATATCCCGCCATACCTTGGCGTCTATATTGCCGCCGGAGCCGAAATCCATATCCTCCTTGCTGCCGTCCGGAAGGTTTTCCGGGTCGAGGCCGGCGCGGGCGACGCTGGGCTTCAGGTAGTTGGCGGGGATGCCGCTAAACAGGGAGGTGTAGACGATATCCTCCGCCTGGGAGTCCACCAGCATCTGCTTGTAGCCGGGTTCGGCGTTGGCCTCCCGGGTGGCGATAAAGCGCGTGCCCATATAGGCCAGGTCGGCGCCCATGGCCTGAGTGGCGAGAATCGACTGGCCGTTGGCAATGGCCCCCGACAGGGCGATGGGGCCGTCGTAAAAGCGGCGGATTTCCGACAACAGGGCAAAGGGGTTGAGGGTGCCGGCGTGGCCGCCCGCACCGGCACAGACCAGGATCAGGCCATCCACACCTTCCTCCAGCGCCTTTTCGGCGTGGCGGATATTGGTGACATCGTGCATTACCAGGCCGCCGTAGCTGTGGGCGCCCTTGACCACGCTCGGGGGTGCTCTCAGGCTGGTGATGATCAGCGGCACCTGGTGGCGGACACAAACCTCCATATCCTGTTCGAGGCGGGTGTTGGTTTTGTGACAGATCTGGTTGACGGCAAAGGGCGCCACCAGGGTGTCGGGGTTGGCCGCCTGGTGATCGGCAAGCTCGCTCTTGATGCGCTTGATCCACACCTCGAGCTGGTCCGCGGGGCGCGCGTTGAGGGCGGGGAAGGAGCCCACCACCCCGGCCTTGCACTGGGCGATCACCAGCTCCGGGTTGGAGATGATGAACAGGGGGGAGCAAACGACGGGCAGGGCAAGTTTGCCCTGCAGTTGTGACGGTATGGGCATGGTTGGTCCTCAGAGATCCAGGGAGATTTGCTCGCTGGCGGCTTGTTTGGTGGAGCGTTTGCCGCTGGTGTGGGGGCTGGCACCGCGGGTGATCAGACGCATGGTCTCGTGGCGCAGGGTTTCGAAAGAGGTCTTGCCGGTGTCCAGTTTGCCGGCCATCTTGAGCAGGATAATGCCGTGCATGGCGGCCCAGAAGACATGGGCGAGGACTGCCGGATCGCCTTCCAGCAGGCCGCTTGCCACCATGTTTTCCACGTACTTGGTGAGGTAGGTGCGGGACCTGGCCTCGGCTTCGTCCAGTGCGGGATAAAGCGCCTGGGGGGGTTGCTCCAGGGCGAAGGCCAGCTTGTAGGCGGCGGGTTCACCAAAGGCAAAATCCACATAGGCGTTGCCGATGGCCCGGGACTGGCTCCAGGGGTCCGCGCTCGACTTCATGGCGGCGTCGAGGTGGCTGGACAGGCGGTCGTAGGCCGCGGCGCGGGTGGCCGCGAGAATTTCTTCCTTGTTCTTGAAGTAGCTGTACAGGGCGGTGGCGCTGTAGCCGAGTTCCGTCGCCAGGCTGCGCATGGAGACCCGGTCGATGCCCCGCTCGGAGAACTGGCGGGTGGCAATCTCGCACAGCCGCTGGCGGAAGTCGGCGATTTTCTGGTCGGTCAAGGGTTCGGGCATGGAGGAATCCAGAAAAGGTAACAGCGTTACATAACGTCGTTACTTTACGCTGTAAAATCCCCCTCGTAAAGCCCTTTATCGGCTTTGTTTTTGTTATGGGGAATTTTGATTTATCTGGCAACAGCTTGATTGTTATTGATTTGGTTGCGACTCTGCTGAGCTTTCGCGCCACAGGGTCTGGGTTGGTGATACGGTCCCCAGGGCGGTCGGCCAGGGGCGGCCGCTGAGGGGTGCCAAACGCCCGGTTGTCCCGCCGCTGCGCCAGGCCATCCCCATCTGCTGGCTATCCCTGGGGCGTGGAGCGGGAGGATTTGACCGGAGCCATCAATCCGGGCACCGCAAAGTCGATGATTCGCTCCAGCAGGGCGCTCCTGTCGTCGATGTCGCAGCGCCCGCCGGACAGGTGGGTGAGGCGGCCCAGTTCGGTGTGAATGGCGTGCTCGATATTGAGAACGAAATGCAGCCGCCAGAAAATTTCCTCCATGGGCACCTCGGGTAGCAGTTTTTTCAGGGCGTCGGCGAAGGGGGTTAGGTGGGACGTCTGGCGCAGGAGAATGTCGGACAGTTCGTCGGGGCCGTCGGCGAGGGTGCGGGCGATCAGTACCCCGAAGAAGTATTCGGCTTCGTTGTCGGGGGCCGCCACGGCAGGGGCCACCAGTGCGTAAATGACCTGGCGAACCTTTTCCTCCCGGGAACCCCGGGCCTGCTCAGCCTCGGCGAGCAGCTCCATGCGCTCCCGGTAAATACCCTTGGCGGCGCGGCGGATCAGTGCCAGCAGCAACTTGTCCTTGGAGCCAAAATAATAATTCACCGCGGCCAGGTTGGTTTCGGCGCGGGCGGTCAGCTCCCTGAGGGTGACCTTGCTGAAGCCCTTTTCGGCGAACAGCCGTTCAGCGGTGTTGAGAATGCGCTCTCGGGTCTCGTTGTCCTCCGGGGCCACCCTGGGCCTGCCCCGCGATGCCTTGGCTTCCGTCATCGGTATTTGTCTCCAGTCTTGGTGGCGCATAGTTTATGCCCTTGGCGCGGCCGTCTAAAGGGAAACCTGGTTCGCTGCGCGCAACCCCGTCCCCTGGGGCGTAAAAAGCAATTGACAAACACGCGTTTTATTAATTACCATCTCGCCATGACTTGTCCTGCTCGTCACCCGGGCAGATTCATCCAAAAGAGGTACGCTTATGTGGGATTTTTCAACAGAGCCTGAATTTCAGGCAAAACTGGACTGGATGGCAGCATTCATCGGTGAGGAAGTCGAGGCCCTGGATGTGCTGTTTCCGGATATCAAGACGGTGTACAACACCACCCACAAGGCCTCCAGGGCGATCCTCAAGCCGCTCCAGCAAAAGGTCCGCGAGCAGGGCCTCTGGGCCTGCCACCTGGGGCCAGAGCTGGGGGGGCAGGGCTACGGCCAGGTCAAGCTCGGCTTGATGAATGAGGTGATCGGCCGCTCCCTGTGGGCGCCCACGGTGTTCGGTACCGCTGCCCCCGATACCGGCAACGCCGAGATCCTCGCCATGTTCGGCACCCCGGAGCAAAAGGAAAAATACCTTCAGCCCCTGCTGGACGGCGACATTGTGTCCTGTTTCTCGATGACCGAACCCCAGGCCGGCGCCGACCCCCGCGAGTTCACCACCAGCGCCGTACTGGACGGCGATGAGTGGGTGATCAACGGTGAGAAGTGGTTCTCCTCCAACGCCCGCAACGCCGAGTTCCTGCTGGTGATCGCCGTCACCGATCCCGAGGCGCCCATCAATCGCAAGATGTCCATGTTCATCGTTCCGGCAAACACCCCTGGACTGAAGACCATCCGCAACAGCTGTTACATGCTGGAGCGTCCGGAGCTGGACGAGGGTACCGAGGGCTACCTGCACTACGACAATGTGCGCATTCCCGCCGACCATATTCTCGGCGAACCGGGCGGCGGTTTCGCCGTCGCCCAGGCCCGCCTCGGCGGTGGCCGCGTGCACCACGCCATGCGCACCGTGGGCCAGTGCCAGCGGGCTCTGGACATGATGTGCGAGCGGGTGCTCAGCCGCCGCACCCAGGGCACCTTGCTGGCGGACAAGCAGGCCATGCAGCACATGATCGCCGACAGCCAGATCGAGCTGGAACAGTTTCGCCTGATGGTGCTGAAAACCGCCTGGATCATCGACAACAACCACAACAACCCCAAGGCGGCCCTGTCCCACATCGCCATGGTGAAGGTGGCCATGGCCAAGATCTACCACGACATCACCCAGCGCGCCCTGCACATCCACGGCTCCCTGGGCACCACCCTGGAAACGCCCCTGGCCCATATGTGGATGAATGTGCCGGCCCTGGCCCTGGCCGATGGCCCCACCGAAGTCCACAGGAATACCATCGCCAAGCGCCTGCTGCGCAACTACACGCCGGCGGAAGGCCTGTTTCCCAGTGAGCACCTGCCGCCCAAAGTGGATGCCGCCAAGGCCAAGTACAAGGATATCCTGGACAAATACAGCACAGTGCGCAGCGTGGCCAGCTACGAATAAGCCACAGCTGCGGTCCCGGGGTCGTCCGGCCCCGGGGAACCAGATTGCGAGGAAAAGATAATGAGTAGAAATGCAGGCGGCATCTGGGCCGTGACCGGTGCGGGGCAGGGCATAGGCCTGTCCCTGGCCACCGAAATTGCCCGGCGCGGCTACGACGTGCTGGCGCTGATTCTTCACGAAGGCATGGGCGAGGCCGTGGTTCGGGCCACCGCCGGTCTGCCTGGCAAAGTCAGCATCGAGGTGCTGGACGTCACCAAGCCGGGTGATTTCCAGTTTCCGGACAATCTGGCGGTGCTGATCAACAATGCCGGCATCCGCCCCAACAGCTACCCGGTGGAAGAGACCACCATGGACGAATTCCGCAAGGTGTTCGACGTCAATTTCTTCGGCGCCCTGGATATGGCCAAGCGCGCCATCCCGATACTGCGCAAGGCCGGACGGGGGGTGATCTGCAATATCACCTCGGGTTCACTGATCACCCCAGTCCCCTTCCTCGCCCCCTATCGCGCCGCCAAATGGGGTTTGAGTGGCATGGGCGAGACCCTGCGGGTGGAGCTGGCGCCCTTTGGGGTGCGGGTGGTGGAGATTCTGCCCGGCTTTACCGAGAGCGGCCTGAACGCCGATTCCATGACCAAAAGCCCCGCCGGTGCGGTGAAATTTCCGGCCTACAAGCCGATGGCGGATTTGCTGTTCGAGGTCAACCAGAAACAGTTCAACAATCCGCCCACCCCGGGCACCGTGGCCGCCGCCGCGATTGTCGATGCCATCCTCGACGATGGCGGCCCGATGCGCTACGGCACCGACGAGGGCTCCTGCCAGGGGCTGGAAAACTGGCGCAACAAGCGGGACGAGGAGATTCACCAAGCCATTCTCGGCCTGTTCGCACCCCTCATTCCCAAATTGAACAGCTGAGGACATCATGGCGACACACAATTTTGATCTCGATACGGTTATCGATAAAGCCAAGCTGCAGGCCTGGCTGGACGCCAATATTCCCGAGCTCGGCACTGGCCCGCTGGACGTGCAGCTGCTCCACGGCGGCACCAGCAACATCATTGTCACCCTCAACCGCGGCGGCAAAACTGTGGTCTTGCGCCGTACGCCCCCCAACCCGCCGAAGGCCAGCATCAAGGCCATCGAGCGGGAGGCCACCGTGCTCAGCGCCCTGGGGGGCTCCTCTGTCCCCCACCCCCATGTCTACGGCAAGTGTTTTGACCCCGAGGTCATGGGCGCCAGTTTTTATGTCATGGAGCGGGTGGAAGGCTGGGCCCCGGAACTCAACGACCGCGCCTGTAGCTTCAACCCGCCTTTTGATCAAATGCCCCACAAGGCCCAGCTCGCTTACGCCATGGTGGATGGCCTGATCCACCTCGCCAAGGTGGATTACAAGGCGGTGGGCCTGGAGGGTTTTGGCAAGCCCGACGGCTTCCTGGAGCGCCAGGTGGACCGCTGGGGCCAGCAGCTGGAAAGCTACAAGACCACCTACAAGAACTACCAGGGCAGGGAGATTCCCGGCCTGGCCTATGTGGCGGACTGGTTGCGCAACAACATTCCCGAGGGCAGCGCGCCGGGCATTATCCACGGCGACTACGGCTTCCCCAATGTGATGTTCGCCAATGATCTCCCCGTGCGGCTGGCGGCCATGATCGACTGGGAACTGGCGACCATTGGCGACCCGTTGATGGACATTGGCGTGTACCTGGGGGCCTTCCGCGACGCGCGAGAGCCCGATGTGGTGCCCGCGCCCACCTACTTCGATCCCACGGACTTCCCCACCCGCCAGGAACTCGCGGCCCACTACGCCAAGGGCACCGGGCGCGACGTATCCAACCTGGACTATTACCTGGTGCTGGCCCTGTACAAGGGGGCCTGCATCGTCGAGTACAAGGTGGCGGCGGCGATGGACGGGATTCTCTCCAAGGAGATCGGCGATATGTTTGTCCAGTTTGTCCTCGACAGTGTGAGCGAAGCCGAAAAGATCGCCCGCTGGAACAGTTAGAAGCCGTTGCATGTTTCACGTTGCACGTTGCACGTTGCACGTTGCACGTGAAGCGTGAAACCCTCAACTCAATCACACAGCCAGGAGACAACAATGGACCCCCTATTCGACTTTACCGGCAAAGTGGTGCTGGTCACCGGCGGCAGCCGCGGCCTCGGCTACCAGATGGTCAAGGCTTTTGCGGAGCGCGGCGCCGATGTGGTGATCACCAGCCGCAAGGTGGAAGACTGCGAGAAAGCCGCCAGCGAAGTGCGCGCCCTCGGCCGCAAAGCCCTCGCCTACGGCTGCCATATCGGCCACTGGGACGAGATCGACGGCCTGGTGGACGCTGCCTACGCCGAGTTTGGCAAGGTGGATGTGCTGATCAACAACGCCGGCATGTCGCCGGTCACCCCCACCTCCGCCGATGTTACCGAGGCCCTGTTTGACAAGGTGGTAGGGGTCAACTTCAAGGGGCCGTTTCGCCTCGCGGCTCTGGTGGGCCACCGCATGGCGGCCGCCGGTGGCGGCTGTGTGATCAACGTCAGCAGCTCCGGCGCCATC
This sequence comes from uncultured Porticoccaceae bacterium, assembly GCA_964637045.1. Taxonomy (GTDB): domain Bacteria; phylum Pseudomonadota; class Gammaproteobacteria; order Pseudomonadales; family Porticoccaceae; genus CAYXXZ01. The sequence goes on from CAZWUP010000049.1 coordinate 13,906, forward strand.
CGTCCCACCCCCGTGGCCATCCCCTACTGTGGTTCCAAGGCCGCCTTGAACGCCATGACCGAGGGCTTTGCCGCGGAACTGGGCAGCAAGAATGTACGCTTCAATGTGCTGTCCGCCGGGCCCTTTCTTACCGACATCGCCAAGGCCTGGCCGGAGGAGGCCAGGGCGAGCGCCAACAATGCCCTGGGGCGTCCCGGCAACCCCGAGGAGGTGATCACCGCCGCGCTGTTTCTGGCCAGCCCCCACTCCAGCTATGTGTCCTCCTGCCTGGCCCGGGTGGACGGCGGCGACTGGCGCCCCGTCCGCGACGGCTGGACCTGGACGCTGCACCCGGGCGAAAACCGGCTGCGCGTGCGCTCCGAAAACGCCCTGGGCCGGCGCGGCCCGGAAAGCGCCGCAACCTTCCTCTGAGACGCCGCCGGGAAGCAAAGGCAACCGCAGGG
>CAZWUP010000050.1:0-13862 GCA_964637045.1 uncultured Porticoccaceae bacterium
CCGCCACGTGCAGCCCCGGCACTCGGCACTGCACCCGCGCCGCTCAAAGGGAAGCGGCCGGGTGCCCTTGACCTCGTCAACCAGGGCGGTGAGCTTCGCCGCCGCCTCTGCGTCGCCCTCGGCGTGGTACTGGCCGCGGGGGGCTATCCCGGCCACTACGAGAAAGCCCAGCTGATCAATGGCCTGCCCGCCGTTGACGACACCGACGCCTAGGTTTTCCACGCCGGCACCACCCTCAACAGCGACGGCAACGCGGTCACCAATGGCGGCCGGGTGCTCTGTGTGGTGGGCCTCGGGGATACGGTTTGCGCCGCCCAGCAAAAGGCCTACCACCTGGTCAGCGAAATCAGCTGGAAAGGCATCTACCTGCGCCGGGACATCGGCTACCGGGCGGTGGAACGGGAACAGCGGCTGGGACTGGTGGACGAGTAGGCGCCCCCGCTGGCGATCCGATTGGCGGATCCCTTGACCTGAATCAATACCTAGGCGAAATAAATCAGGTACCTTTTTAACCTGATAAAAACACGGCATGGGAGTTCCCCTGCCCCTTTTCCCAGGAGAGATTACATGTCTACAACTGCCCGCCCCTTTCTTTTCAGCTGCGATGCCCACATTGCCGAGCCCGGCGACCTGTTCACCAGCAACCTGCCCCCCGAACTGCAAAAATGGGCCATCCAGGGCGCCCCCAGCGAGGACGGCAAGTATATCGTCACCAAAATCGGCGATCAGGAAGCCCTCAAGGTGCGCCGCAATTTCCACCAGCACAAGACCGGCAAGGTAGCCGAGGATATCGTCGAGGAAGATCGCTCCTGTACCGATGACAAGGAGAACTTCATCAGTGACTGCGCGGTGGACACCACCCGTCGCGGTGCCCGCGACCTGCAACTGCGGGCGGAAGACATGGATCGCGATGGCGTGGATGCCGAACTGGTGTTTCCGTCCCTGGGCCTGTTGTTGCCGCGCATCCCCGACCGGGACGGCCAGCGGGAATCCTGCAAGATCTACAACGACTGGGCCCTGGCCTACTGCGCCCCCCTCAAGGAGCGCCTGATCCCCGCCGCCATGATCCCCTGCGTCGACCTGGGGGACGCCCTGGCGGAATCCCAGCGCTGTATCGATAAGGGCTTTGCCGCCCTCTGTCTGTGGGAGGGTATGGACAACTACAACGACCCCGCCTGGGACCCAATCTTCAAACTGGCAGGGGACAACGACGTCCCCCTGGTGTTCCACACCGGGGTGGGCAACGTGGGTATCCGCGCCGCCAAGGGGCCTGGCAGCGGCATGTTCAACTACACCCGGCAGATGAACGACGCTGTGGATATCATCACCCTGCTGGTTTCCGGCGGCGTTCTCGATCGCAATCCGAAAGCCCATATTCTCTTTGCCGAGCACAGTGCGGGCTGGCTGTGGGGGCTCGCCGAGCGCATGGATGAGATCTACGAGGGCCACGCACCCGCCATTTACCCCAAACTCAGCCGGATGCCCAGCCAGATTATCCGCGACCAGGTGCACTGCGCCCTGCAGAACGATGTCGGATCCGTGGCCACCCGCCGCGGGGTGGGTGTGGACGCCCTGCTGTTTGCCACCGACTACCCCCACTCCGAGGGCACCTTCCCCTTCTCCCAGAAGGTGGTCGACAAGATGATGGCGGTGAACGCCGACGCCAGCATGGCGGATTTCGTGGCCATTCTGGGGGGCAATGCCGCCAAGCTGTTCAAGCGTGCCAACCTCGAAGGCAAGGTCCAGGAGCGCGCCAGACAGCTGGGTGTCGCCTGATATCAGCGCTGGGACAGCTCCGCACCAGCTGCCCCTGGCACCCCCCCTGCGCGGGGGTGTGTCAGAATTCCCCCGGCGGCCGTTCCGAAACGGCCGTCACTCTGCGGCTGCCAAGGGCGCTCCTGACCCTCGGCAGATCGCCCTCCACTTGATCTCGGACAAGCCCAATGGTCCGTGCCTGAACTAGCCTTTGCGTGTCGTGCCGACCGACATACGGGCTGTGAGGCAACAGGCCACAGCCTGGCCGCCGGCTTGGCACGGCCCTTGTCCGCACAAATGGGACGACAACGCGGTGCCTAGCGATGAACGTCAACGTCAGAGAACCTGCTGTGGCAGGACTGTTTTACCCGGCCGATCCCGGCGAGCTGAGGGCCATGATCGCAGGCTTCCTCCGCGATGTGCCGGTGCGGGACTCCCCCCCCAAGGCCCTCGTGGTGCCCCACGGGGGCTACCTCTATTCAGGTGCCGTGGCCGCCAGGGCCTACGCCCAGCTGGCGCCATTGCGGTACTCGGTAAAGCGGGTGGTACTGTTGGGGCCATCTCACCGCATTGCCTTGCGGGGCTTGGCGGTCACTTCTGCGGAGATTTTCACCACCCCCCTGGGGGCTGTCCCCGTGGACCGGGAGGCGGTCGCTGAGCTGCTGACCCTCCCCCAGGTGGGCTACCAGGACGCCGCCCACGAGCTGGAGCACAGCCTGGAGGTTCACCTGCCCTTTCTCCAGACTCTGCTCACCCGGTTCAGCCTGATCCCGCTGGTGGTGGGGGAAGCCAGCCCCGAGATTGTCGCGGAAGTTCTGGACCGGCTGTGGGGCGACGGCGAAACCCTGGTGGTGATCAGTACCGACCTCAGCCACTACCAGGACCACATCAGCGCCCGGCTGCAGGACCGCAATACCTCCACCGCCATCAAGGACCTGGACTTCCGGCAGATTCGCGAACACGACGCCTGTGGGCGCAACCCCCTCAATGGCCTGCTCTATCTCGCCAGGGCCAAGGGGTTGACGGCGACCTGCCTCGACCTGGCCACCTCCGGCGACACCGCCGGCCCCAGGGACCGAGTCGTGGGCTTTGGCGCCTACACCCTCAGCGAGCCCAGGCACTGATGTCCTATACTCGGTACATTGCCCCGCCACACCCAATCGCCAGCGGAGTTGGGTTTCGGGGACCCAGCGAAACCAGCAGCTGATCACGGAGGTGCCATGGAATCCGCGTTTGATTTCGCCGACGACCTGGGGCCGGTAAAGATAATTCACGTCCACGAGCCGCGGATGGCCTTGCGGGGCATCCTGGTGGTGGACAATGTGGCCACCGGCCCCGCCATCGGCGGCCTGCGAATGGCCCCCGACGTGAGTACCGCAGAGTGCTTCCGCCTGGCCCGGGCCATGACCCTGAAAAATGCCGCTGCGGGACTGCCCCACGGCGGCGGCAAGTCGGTGCTGTTTGGGGATCCCAAAATGCCAGTGGCAAGGAAGGAGGTGCTGATCAGGGCCTTTGCCCAGGCCCTGCGGGGGGAAGACATGTACATTTTTGGCCCGGACATGGGCACCGATGAACGGTGTATGGCCTGGGTGCGGGACGAAATTGGCCGCGCCATCGGCCTGCCGCGGGTGCTGGGGGGCATACCCCTCGACGAGATCGGCGCCACCGGCTGGGGGATTGCCCAGGCGGTGGCGGCCGCCCTGCCCTATTGCGGTTTTGACCTGGCGGGGGCGCGGGTGGTGGTACAGGGCTTCGGTGCCGTCGGCCGGCACGCCGCCCACTTTCTGGTGGCCGAAGGGGCGCAGCTGGTGGCCTGCGCCGACAGCGGCGGCGGCACCCACCACCCGGAAGGCCTCGACTTGGCGGCGCTGATGACCCACAAGGCCGGGGGCCTCGGAGTGCGCGAGTTCCCGGGTGGCACCCCGGTCAGCGCCGAGGAGCTGCTGGCGATACCCTGCGACATCTGGATTCCCGCAGCCCGGCCCGACGTAATCAATGAGTCCAACCAGCACCACCTGGCTACCCGGCTTGTTCCCCAGGGCGCCAATATCCCGATCACCGCAGCGGCGGAGGATGCCCTGCACCGCCGGGGTGTACTCTGCCTGCCGGACTTTATCGCCAATGCGGGCGGGGTCATTTGCGGAGCCCTGGAGCACCGGGGCGCCGCTGAGAGCCAGGTTTTTGCCGTGATTGCCGAAAAAATCCGCGCCAATACCGAGCACACCCTGGCCCGTGCCCGGAATCGCCAGATAGCCCCCCGCACGGCGGCGGTGGAGATGGCCGTGGAACGCCTCCGGGCAGCCATGGCGCTGCGGCGCTTTGGCAGTTTTTCCACCGCCCCGGGGCGGCGTTGACCGCAACCCCCGGTGGACCGCGACGGTGCTGGGAGCCTGGCGGATTACCGAGAGATGCTTTCGAACAACACCGCAATACCCTGGCCGCCGCCGATACACATGGTGGCGATCCCGTAGCGGGCGCCGGTGCGCGCCATTTCGTAGAGGGCCTTGACGGCGATGATGGTGCCGGAAGCGCCAATGGGGTGGCCCAGGGAGATCCCGGAACCGTTGACATTGACCTTGTCCATATCCAGCTCAAGCTCGCGACAGACCGCCAGGGCCTGGGCGGCAAAGGCCTCGTTCACTTCCCAAATATCGATATCGGCAACCTTGAGGCCGGTTTTGGCCAACAGACTGCGCACCGCCGGCACCGGGCCGATACCCATGATGCCCGGCTCTACCGCGGCAAAGCTGTAGGCCACCACCCTGGCCATGGGCTGCAGGCCCTGGGCCTCGGCCTTTGACCTTTCCATCAGCACCACGGCGGCGGCGCCGTCATTGATGCCGGAGGCATTGCCGGCGGTGACCGAGCCGTCCTTCTTGAACGCGGCCCTGAGCTTGGCCATGTCCTCCAGGGATGCCCCCATGCGCACATGTTCGTCCTGGCGGAAGACGGTGGTGCCCTTGCGGGTCTTCAGTTCGATGGGCAGGATCTGGCTCTCAAAGCGGCCACTGGCGATGGCCTGTTCCGCCCGGTGGTGGCTCTCCACCGCGAGGGCGTCCTGATCTTCCCGGCTGACCTGCCAGCGCTCGGCGACGTTCTCGGCGGTGACCCCCATGTGGACGTCGGTCACCGGGCAGGTGAGGGCGCCGGTCATGGGGTCGACCATCACCCCATCCCCCATGCGCTGACCGTAGCGGGCCGAGGGCAGCCAGTAGGGCGCGCGGCTCATGGACTCGGCGCCGCCGGAGACCACGGTTTCCGCATCCCCCAGCAGGATCAGCTGGGTGCCGCTGATAATGGCCTGGAGGCCGGAGCCGCACAGGCGGTTGAGGGTGAGACAGGGGGTGGTCTCCGCAAGGCCGGCCTTGAGGGCGCCGACCCGGCTGACATACATGTCCTGGCGCTCGGTGTGGATGACATTGCCAATGACCACGTGGTCGACGCTTTCGGGGGCAATGGTGGCGCGCTTGACCGCCTCGGCGATAACGCTGGCGGCCAGGTCGCCCGGGGACAGGTCCTTGAGGCTACCACCAAATCCGCCGATGGCAGTACGCACGCCACTGACGACGACAACTTCTCTCTGGGTCATTGCAGATTCCTCTTGATCAGGGTGGCTGGCCACAACGGGTCGGCCAGACAAAGGGCTGGTCTTCGAAAAGACGACATTATGCCACGATCCCCCGGCTACACCGACCGCAAATTGCGCTCCCCTGCCCAGGTGCGCAGCCAGTCGAGCTTTTCCGCCATCACCTGGGACAGGGGCGCGGTGGCGGAAATTTCCCCGAGCAGGCGCGCGGTGTCCAGTTTGCCGTGGTCCGCGGCAATGCCGTAGCAGGCCGCTACCACCGCCTGTTCGATCTCGGCCCCGCTGAAGCCATCACTGGCGGCCGCCAGCTCGGCGAGGGCGAAGGCACCCGGGTCCAGCTCCCGCTTGGCCAGGTGAATGGCAAAGATGGCCTCCCGGGTGGCGGCGTCCGGCAGGTCGACAAAAAAGATTTCATCAAAGCGCCCCTTGCGCATCAATTCCGGGGGCAGGCGGGAAATGTCATTGGCGGTGGCCACCATAAACACCGGGGTCCCGCGCTCCTGCATCCAGGTCAGCAGGGTGGCCAGCACCCGCTGGGACAGGCCGCTGTCCCCGCCGTCGCCGCCGCTGACACCCTTTTCGATTTCGTCGATCCACAGCACACAGGGGGCCATTTGGTCCGCAAGCTGGAGGGATTCCCGCAAGTTGCGTTCGGTTTCCCCGTGGTACTTGTTGTACAGGGCACCCATATCGAGGCGCAACATGGGCAGCCCCCAGAGTCCGGCCACGGATTTTGCAGCCAGGCTCTTGCCACCCCCCTGCACCCCCAACAGCAGCAGCCCCTTGGGGGTATCCAGGCCGGGCCTGGTGCCGAGGAAGGCTTCCCGGCGCAGCGCCAACCAGTGGCGCAGGTTGGCCATCCCCGCCAGATTGGCGAAGTCCTCGGTCTCAAAGGAATAGGACAGCACCCCCTCCATATCCATCAAGCGAAACTTGGCCTGATTGATCTCCGGAATATCGCAGGCGGTGATGGCGCCGTCGTCCCAAATGGCGGTCTTCGCCAGGCGGCGAACCTCGGCGTGACTGAGACCCCTGAGGGCGGCCGCCAGGCGACTCAGGGTGGCGTTGTCGGCGCGGACCTTCTGGCCGCTGTTGCGGGCCGCCCAGGTTCTCGCCTCCTCCTTGACCAGGGCCATGATCTCCCCCTCACCCGGCAGCGACAGGGGAAACCGGGCACCGTACCTGGACAGCTCCGGGGGCAACCTGAGGGCGTGGCTGATCAGCACCAGGGTGACCGGACCGTGCTCATACTTGAGGGCGATATCCTTGAGCAGGCGAATATTTTTGGGCTGATCCTCCAGCCATGGGTGGAAGTCGCAAAGGGCATAAATGCCCGGCTGCGCCCGCTGCTTGAGGTGGACCAGCAGCTGCTCCGGCTCGCCGTGCTGGCTCTCCGCCTCCAGGTGCAGGCCAAAGCGGGCAGCTTGCAGACCATCGGTAACCGACCACCGGAAGAGCTGCTTGTCCTGCGCTCGGGCCACCCGCTGCAACAGCTCCATGGCACCCTTCTCGTCGTTGGTTTCGACGGTGATCAGGGGTACCTGGGCGGCGATAAGAATCGCCAGGTCCTGGGCATCCTGCATGGGCACTTCCTCTCAAAGATGACTGACCCAGTGGGCCAGGCCCTGGGCGTTGAGTTCGATATCCAGACCGAGCACCCCATGGATGGCGGCGGCATCCAGGTGGGGCTGGATGGCGAGCAGATTGTCCCGCTCCATGGCCAGCAGCTCTCCGGCGATGGACGCCTGGGGGCTGTCGTCATTGCGGCAGGCCAGGGCAATCTCGCAGTATCTGGGTATTTTGTCGAGCAGCTGTTGCGCCAGGCCGGGGATCTCGCGCACGGCGCCAAAATGGGTGAGATAGATAGCCTCGGGGGCGGCCTCCATCATCATCGCAATGGAAGCCAGCAGCTTCTCGGGATTGAACTGCACCGGCGTGGTGGAGGGCATCATCATGCGCCGTCCGTTGGCGGCCATCTGCGGATAGGAGACACCGAAGGTGTCGCCGCTGAACCAGCCGCGACTGAGTTGATCCCAGACCACAAAGTGGTGATTGGCGTGGCCCGGGGCGTCGCGAAAAACCAGGGTGCGGCCCTGGATATCCAGGGTAAAACCGTCCTCGGCTATCTGCATTCTGGCTTCCGGCACCGGGACAATACTGCCGTACAACTCTGCAAACCGCGTATCGCCGTACACCGCCCGGGTACCCGCCTCGAGCTTGTCCGGCGCCGCCATATGGCGGGCGCCTTTGGGATGGATCACCAGGGTGGCCTCCGGGAAGCTGGCCATCAGGTGGCCGGCGCCCCCGGCGTGGTCCAGGTGAACATGGGTGGGGATCACATAGCGCACCGCCTCCGGCCCCAGACCCTTGGCCGCCAACAGCTGCGCCACCCGGGGCACGGTGGCCTGAACCCCGGTTTCGATAATCGCGACTTCCCCCCGGTGCTCCAGCAGATAGCAGGCGGCGCCACAGGGCTTGCCGTAGTCGGCGTCGATACAGGTGATACCCCAGCCGATCTCGGTATACAGGTTGTTCGCAATCATGCCTATCCAGCCTCCTTCGCACCGGGGTCAAGTTTAGCTACAATCAGTTCTTTACACACCCTCGAGTAGCCATGAGCGAGCGCAAGCTATCTTTTTTCGACCAGTTGATCAGTGGCGCCGATCGCGCCCTGCGCACCCTGACCGACAACGCCAACAGCGCCAGCCGCGATATTCCCAGCGCCGGCCTCGACCACCAGCCCCTCAGCGATGCCGAGCGCGCCCATGCCGCGGGCCTGATGCGCGTCAACCACAGTGGCGAGGTCTGCGCCCAGGCCCTCTATCAGGGCCAGGCCCTGACCGCCAAACTGCCCGCGGTGCGCGATCAAATGGCGATGGCAGCAGAGGAGGAAGTGGACCACCTGGCCTGGTGCGAGGCCCGCCTCAAGGACCTCGACAGTCACACCAGCGTGCTCAACCCCCTGTGGTACGCCCTGTCCTTTGGCATCGGCGCCGGCGCCGGATTGATCAGCGACCGCCTCAGCCTGGGGTTTGTCGCCGCCACCGAAGAACTGGTGTGCAAGCACCTGTCCAGCCACCTCGACCGCCTCCCCGCGGGGGACCATCAGAGCCGGGCGGTGGTGGCACACATGCTGGAAGATGAGGGCAAACACGCGGAAACCGCCCTGGCCCACGGCGGGCTGCCCCTGCCCGGGCCGGTGAAGGGGGTAATGACCCTGGTGTCCCGGGCGATGACCGAGTCCAGCTATCGGATCTGAAGCCGAGGCCCTACGAAGGCCCGTCTCCCACCTGCGCTTCTCTCACCTCGTCCATCACTTCGAGCAAGCGCTCCTTGAACCAGCGGTGCATGGACGACTGCAGGGTGCGCCGGTGCTGGAACAGGGACACCGGAATAAAGCTGTCGTGGGCGATGTCGTCCGGGTAGGGCTTTCTGACGATTTCGAACATGCGGGTTTCCACCTTGAGATCATCGGCGGTGGCGAGCATCAGGCAGTCGCTGCTCTCAAGGGCGTAGAGGGCCGTCATCAACTGGTCGGTAACCAGTACCTTGCGTCGTTTCAGGCCCTGTTCGGCAATGGTTTTGTCGAATCGGGTGTCCGCCTGGGGCGATACCCGCTCCGATGCCTGGAGCAAAAAATACTGGATAAAGGGGTACTGGAGCATCTTCTCCAGAGTCATCTGCTCCTCGGCCAACGGGTGCCCCCTGCGCATCCAGATCGCCGGCGCAAAGCCGCCCACCGGTGTCGCCACAAACTCGTCAGGCAGCTTGGTGTCCACCGCAACCACGAAATCCAGCTCTCCCACTCGCAGCTGGTGCTGATAATTCTCCAGCTTGTTGGAGATCGACAGGGAGAACTGCGGCGCTTCACCCGCCAGCTCCCAGGTGAGGTGGGGCACCAGCTGGACGGCGACGAATTCGGGAGTGGCGAGATGGACACTGCCAGCATCGAGCAGGGGGTCAAAACTTCTGGCCGCCACCACATCCTCCACCTCCACCAACAGGGCGGGCAGGCGAACGAGGAGTTCCTGCGCCCTGACCGTGGGCACCAGCTCCCGGCCGCTGCGAATAAACAACTCGTCGTCCAGCAGCACCCGCAATCGCTGGAGGGTTTTGCTCATGGCCGGCTGGGTGATGAACAGGCGCTCCGCCGCGCGGGTGACATTGCGCTCCTCCAGCAGCACCTCCAGTGCCACCAGCAGGTTCAGGTCAATTCTGGAAAGACTATTTACCGGCATATCATAACCTTGATTCATACCAGGCATGATAATAATACATTTTTGTTATCTTTTGCTCAGGACTAAGATTGCATCTGTTTCGAGTAGTTGATCACCTTCAGCTACTCCAGGTTTTACCCCCCTGTAGACTTTGTTTGGAGCCCTTGTGGCTCCTTTTTTTTGCCTCGGGAAAATACATAAATCAAAGTTATGCATTTTATAAATTTAATACATTTAATGTATTTTACTTCCGGGGCTAACCTACATCCATCTGATTCAACACTGGGCCCTCACCATGGCGACAACCATCCTCAGCTTTGCCGGTATTGCAGTGGTGGCATTGGTTGCCTTTTACCTGGTGCAGGAGAAGCGCAGCTCCCCCCACTGACACAGTTTCCTACCCCCCTGGAAAATTTTGGGAGCCTTATGGCTCCCTTTTTTTGTCCAGCGTTCCCGGGGGATGGATACCCAGGTTCAGTCACCGCTGCCGCGCACCTCAAATGAGTGGCTTATCTCAACCCCCGCATTGCCCAGCATAATGGAGGCCGAGCAGTATTTTTCCGCCGACATGGCCACTGCCCGCTTGACCACGTTTTCCTTGAGCTCGCGGCCGCTAATGACAAAATGCAGGTGGATTTTGGTGAACACGGCGGGCACGGCATCGGCGCGCTCCGCCTCCATCTCGGTGTGACAGCCGGTAACCTGCTGGCGGCTCTTCTTGAGAATATCCACCACATCAAAACTGGAACACCCGCCAAGCCCCACCAACAGGGTCTCCATGGGCCGGGGGGCCAGATTGCGGCCGCCGTGGTCCGGAGGACCGTCCATCACCAGGGTGTGGCCGCTGCCGGTTTCGCCGAGGAACATGGCGCCATCCACCCATTTCACCGTTGCTTTCATAAAGGCTTCACTTGTTGTACGGATTAATGCCAGCTCCCGGTCGGGGAACCTGCGACTTGATTTTTGCCCTGCCCTGTTGCTAAGTTGGTCGCAGGTCGTACAGCGCGGGTCAAGCGGGGTATGATACAAGCTTAATCCACAGGGGTGAATAAGGAGAAACCGCTTTGGCACCGACACCGATAACGCCGCATATCCCCAATGTCGAGAACTTTCTCAGCCACTGCCACCGCCGTCGCTACCCCGCCAAAAGCACCTTGATTTACGCTGGCGACACCGGCGACACCCTCTACTATATCGTCAAGGGCTCGGTGACTGTGCTTATCGAGGACGAAGACGGGCGGGAAATGATCGTCGCCTATCTCAACCCGGGAGATTTTTTTGGCGAGATGGGGCTCTTTGGCCACGAGGACCGCAGCGCCTGGATCCGGGCCAAGACCGAGTGCGAAGTGGGGGAGATCAGCTACACCAAGTTTATGGAGTTTACCCAGAGCAACAACGATGTGCTCTTTGCCCTCACCCGGCAGATGGCAAACCGCCTCAGGGACACTACCCGCAAGGTGGGCGACCTGGCATTTCTCGACGTCACCGGCCGGGTTGCCCGCACCCTGCTGGAACTGTGCAACGAACCGGATGCCATGACCCACCCCGACGGCATGCAGATCAAGGTCACCCGCCAGGAGATCGGCCGCATCGTGGGCTGCTCCCGGGAGATGGTGGGAAGAGTCTTAAAAACCCTCGAGGATCAAGGGCTTGTGTCAGTGTCGGGAAAGACGATGGTGGTCTACGGAACGAGATAGTTGACCGCGGCAGCGGCCCCCAGCTGTCAACTATCCTGCAAAGAACAGTGACCTCAACTCTGCCCCCGGCTCTTCGGCGCGCATAAACGCCTCGCCAACCAGAAAACCCCGCACCCCCCGGCTGAGCATGGCCTGGACGTCATCGCGGCTGTGGATACCGCTCTCGGTAATCACCACCCGGTCCGCCGGTATCTTGTCCAGCAGGGCAAAGGTGGTCTCCAGGCTCATGCTGAAGGTGTGCAGATCCCTGTTGTTGATGCCCACCAGGGGAGTGGACAGCACCAGCGCCCGCTCCAGCTCCTCCGCACTGTGGACCTCCACCAGCACATCCAGCCCCAGGCTCCTCGCCAAGTCGTGCAGCGTCACCAGGGTCGCCTGATCGAGGGCCGCCACAATCAGCAGGACACAGTCTGCCCCCAGCACCCGGGCCTCGTAGACCTGGTAGGGGTCGACGGTAAAGTCCTTGCGCAACACTGGCAGGTCACAGGCGTTGCGGGCCTGAACCAGGTAGTCGTCGGCGCCCTGGAAAAAATCCACATCCGTGAGCACCGACAGGCAGGTGGCGCCGCCCCGCTGGTAACTGGCGGCAATCTCCGCCGGCACAAAGTGCTCGCGGATCACACCCTTGCTGGGGGAGGCCTTTTTGACCTCGGCGATTACCGCCGGCCTGCCCTCGGCCACCGCCGTTGCCATGGCCCGGGCAAACCCCCGGGTGGCCGCCACCGAGGGCAATTGGGCCCTGATTTCCGCCAGGGGAACCACGGCTGAACGCTCGGCCACTTCCTGGTGTTTGCGGGCGATGATTTTTTTCAGAATGGTCGGCGCACTCACCGGATGTCCCCCATGCACTGGGTAAAGGCAGCCAGCTCCCGCAACTTTTCCCCCGCCAGGCCACTGGCGATGGCGTCCTGGGCCATGGCGACACCCCGGGCCAAGCTGCTGGCCACACCGCTGACATAGATGGCGGCACCGGCATTGAGGGCAATGATATCCGCCGCCTTGCGGGCCTCGGGGGTGCTGCGCCCGGACAGTGCATCGCGGATCAGGCTCAGGGACTGCTCGGCATTGTCCACCGTCAGACCCACCAGGCTCTGGCTGTCGACGCCGAGGTCCTCGGGGGTGATCAGGTATTCGCTGACGGCGCCATTTTTCAGTTCAGCGACCCGGGTTTCACTGGCCAGGCTGATTTCATCGAGGCCGTCCCGGGCGTGGACCACCAGCACATGCTCGCTGCCCAGGCGCCCCAGCACCTCGGCGATGGGACGACAGAGATCGCCATTGAACACTCCCACCACCTGGCGCCTGACCCCGGCGGGATTGGTGATCGGGCCGAGCATATTGAAAATGGTGCGCTGGCCCAGCTCGCGGCGGGGACCAGCGGCGTACTTCATGGCGCCGTGGTGGGCGGGGGCAAACATAAAGCCCACCCCCAGTTCGCGGACACAGGTTGCCACCTGGTCGATGCTCAGGTCCAGCTTGACCCCCGCCGCCTCCAGGACATCGGCGCTGCCGGTGGACGAGGACACCGAGCGATTGCCGTGCTTGGCCACATGGGCGCCGGCGGCAGCCACCACAAAGGCCGCCGCGGTGGATACGTTGAACAGGTTGGCGCCGTCGCCCCCGGTACCGCAGGTATCCACCAGATAGGGCACATTCACCTCGACCTTGGTGGACAGCTCCCGCATCACTCTGGCGGCCCCGGTGATCTCGTCGATGGACTCCCCCTTCATGCGCAGGGCCACCAGCAACCCCGCTGTCTGTGCCGGGGTCGCCTTGCCCGTCATGATGTCCCGCATCACTGCGCTCATCTCGTCGGTGGTGAGATCCTGGCGGTTGATGACCCGCGCCAGTGCCTGTTGAATATCCATGTCGGTCTCCCTGGGTGTCAGCTGGCGAGAAAATTGCGCAGCAAATCGTGGCCGTGTGCGGTGAGGATGGACTCGGGGTGAAACTGCACCCCCTCCAGGGCGAACTCGCGATGGCGCACCCCCATGATTTCGTCGATACCGCCATCGGGAAACTGGGTCCAGGCGGTAATTTCAAGGCAGTCCGGCAGGGTCTCCCGCTCAATGATCAACGAGTGGTAGCGGGTCGCCTCGAAGGGGTTTGCCAGCCCCCGGAAGACGCCCAGATCACTGTGGAAAATTGCCGACGTCTTGCCGTGCATCACCTCCCTGGCACGGACCACACGGCCGCCAAAGGCCTGGCCGATACTCTGGTGGCCGAGGCACACACCAAGGATCGGCAGGCGACCGGCAAAGTGGCGGATGGCCGCCACCGAGATACCCGCCTCGTTGGGGGTACAGGGACCGGGGGAGACCACGATCCTGTCCGGTGCCAGGGCTTCGATTCCGGCAATGTCGATCTCGTCGTTGCGGTGCACCACCACCTCTGCCCCCAGCTCCCCCAGGTATTGCACCAGGTTGTAGGTGAAGGAGTCGTAGTTGTCGATCATCAGGACTTTACTCATAGTATCTCCCTGATTGTTTGGATACTGATGCACAGCAACCCTCACGTTCCACCTCTCTGGATTTATCGTCATGCACACAGGTCGTCGAGCGGCGCAAAGACAGCCGTCGACTCGACGCATGACATAGGCAAGGGATG